>NZ_JADPLO010000021.1:0-82652 GCF_015667765.1 Bacteroides sp. 1001302B_160321_D4
CTATAAATTAACCGTCATACTCTTTTTTTGCCAAAAATTACACAACGAATTATAATGCATATAAAAATCGAAAAAAAGAAAAACACATTTGACAATTCCGGTAAACTTACAATACATAGATATTTAATTATGAAAAACAAAAAACTTTATTTTGAATTGCGTATGAAACTAATGAAAAACTTACGAACGTTTACGTTCTTTATGTTAGTGGGAGCTATCGCTTTCACAACTAGTTCGTGTAGCGATGACGATGATTCGACCAAGTCTGACTATGGTACTGTAACAGGTATGGTAACTGACGAAAACAACACGCCTATCAGTGGTGTTGCAGTTACTATTTCTGATGTCGAAGGTTCTACAGCTACTGGTGCCGATGGAAAGTACTCTTTCTCCAATGCACCTATGGATAAACGTACCATTACATTCACCAAAAAAGATTATCTGACTACCAGCGCAACTGTTTTAGCCAGCAAGTTCGATGCTAATAAAGTAGCATCTATAAGTATTCAGATGCTAAGTGCAGCAGCAAAGGTGATGGGTACTGTAACTGATGCTAAGAACAACAATGCTCCTCTTGCAGGGGTAACAGTAAAACTGGGTTCATTGACTACAACTACCGCCAATGATGGTACATACTTATTTGAAAGTCTCATTATTGATGATTATTCTATTACATTTAGTAAAACCGGTTATGTAGCAGTTTCAAGGGATATCAAGAAAGCCCAGTTTATAGATAAGATAACCACTCTCGATATTCGTCTGGGTGGAGTAGAAGTATTACCAGGTTTAACAGCTGATGATTTGAAAGAGGCTGATAAATGGCTTTATAATGAATACAGAGGCGGAAAAAATGCTGATAGCTATCCTCATTGGGATTGGTCAACCGATTATATGTGTACTTTGAGTTTCTGGGGTAATATGGAAGAACAGAATGAAGGAAGCACTTTAAGGATCAGAAATACAGGTGACGAACAAAAAAATCCGGCTAATCTGGACGCATTTGATTCTTATACTTATGGTAGCAAGAAAATCACGGAAGATAATAAGATTTTGTCATTAAGAATCCGCACCCATAATGCAGATGACAAAGCACCGGCGTATTTTGGAGTGCAAGTAGTAGATCTTTCTGCTGCAGAACCTGTAGCTGTGAAAGTGGGAGAAACCAAAACCTGTGGTTCGCAAAGTTATACAGATTATGATTTTGACTTAAGTGACTATGTTGGAAAAGAAGTTATTATAGCTATCGGAATCTATCGTACCGCAGCAGGTGATTATTGGAAACAATTGGTTCTTCGCGCTATACGCTTCGCTCCACAAAAAGTTGAAGGATGGAACTGGTTGCCCGGCACCGCTATCACAGGTTTGGAAGAATGGAAGTTAACTGCAGAAATGGTCCGTTCAACAATGGTTCAAACAACTAAATCATTCACTGGAATAAGCCCCATTCGCGGTGGTAGCGGCGATTATTATGCAGCATACCGTGAGTGGCGAAATGTAAATCATATAGCCTATTGTTGGGCATTTATGCCGACAGTAAAAGACCCAGAAGTATTCCCCAGTGAAGGTTATCTGATAAAAACAACAGGGAACGGAGCCGCTAATACCAATAAACCCGAGGCCTACTTCTATGCTAAATTTGCAATTGCAGAAGGAAATAATAAATTAACGTTGAAAACCCGCACGTTTGGTGATCAATGGACATTCTTTAAACTTACTGCTATCAAAGAAGACGGAACATTCGTCAATCTAAATCCAATATCTAATACGGCCAAAGAAGCAGCTGCTGCAGAAAATGGTTGTTGGAAGTTCAAACATGATGCAGGAGGTCCGGACAACCCGAATACCTATGCTACATTCGTATACGACCTAGCTCAATTTAACGGCAGTAATGTAGTGTTAGCCATAGGTGTATTTAATGGAGAAAAGAGCAGCAATGAAAATAAGCTGGTATTCCACAGCGTCGAATTAAACTAAAAAAGACACTGTTCTTACTCGAATCTTTTGCTTGTTTGCCTATTCAGGCTAAAGATTCGAGTAGCAACCAGTTCATACTGAATAAAAACATAACTAAATTTTAATAATTATCATTATGATGAAAACACAACGTGCAAAAAAAATGCAATATCTGTATTCTTGCATTCTTATGGTGTTTCTTCTGACTTTGAGCTCACCATCATGGGCGCAGAAAAGAACCATATCAGGTATTGTTACAGATGAAACCAATGAACCTGTAATCGGGGCTAATGTTGTAATCAAGAACACAACCGTAGGTACGATAACCGGTATAGATGGTCAATATCGTATTGAAGCTCCAGATAATGCTACTTTAGTATTCTCTTTTATAGGTTATAATTCTATAGAAGAAAAAGTGAATGGGCGTACACAAATCAATGTTTCTATGAAATCCAATGACATCACTCTTAGTGATGTAGTGGTTGTGGGATATGGTGTACAAAAAAAAGTAAGCCTTACTGGTGCAATAGCAGGAGTGAGAAGTACCGACCTATTGAAAACAAAAAATGAGAATCCGCAGAATATGCTTACCGGTAAAATCTCCGGAGTACGCGTATGGCAAAAAAGTGCCGAACCCGGGTCTTATAGTAATAACTTTGATATTCGTGGATATGATGCTCCATTGGTCATCATTGACGGTGTTCCTCGTGACGTGCAAGACTTCCAGCGTTTGAATGCTAATGACATTGATGATATATCTGTACTGAAAGATGCCTCGGCTGCTATTTATGGGGTACGTTCTGCCAATGGTGTTATATTAGTAACTACTAAAAAAGGCTCAAAAGAGGGAAAAACAAAAGTCTCATACAATGGTTCCTTTACCATCCAACAGCCATCTGACATGCCTAAACTGGCCGATCCGTATGGAACAATGACTTTATATAATGAAAAGGCGATGAATAAAGTAGATGGTGGGAATATTATATACGGTGAAGATCAGTTCGAAGCTTTCCGCAATGGTTCCCGCCGAGCTACAGATTGGAATTCATTAATATTTTCAGATCACTCTCCTCAAACTCAACACGATATCAGCATCTCAGGAGGAAATGAAAGAACCCAATATTATATAGGTATGGGATATTTCTATCAGGAAGGATTTTTCAAATCAGGAGATTTGAATTATGAGAAATATAATATTCGTTCTAACATCTCGACAAGAATTCTTAAAGGATTGACTTTCGAACTCAATCTTAGTGCTTTCCTCGATGAACGAAATTCTCCTTATTACAGTTCAGTCGATATTATTCGCAACTATTGGTCACAAGGGGTATTGTATCCTGCGTATGCCGATCCGAAAAATACAATGCTAAATTACAAAGGATTAGAATTGGAAAATAATACGGTTGCCTTCATGACTTCCGATGTGTCAGGATACAAAAAGAACAAACAGAAAAATATCCAATCTTCAGCATCACTCAATTTTGATTTTGGAACAATAACACCAGTTTTAAAAGGCTTGTCGGCAAAAGCATTGTTTAGTTACGATTACCGATTGGACAACAATGAAAGTTACCGTAAGGAATATTATCAATATGCTTATGATGATTTGACTGATACCTATACTCAAAAATTATACAACAACAGTTCTCCGAGCAACCTCCTCCGAAAAATGTACGATAAACAACAGACTCTGGCTCAGTTGATATTGAATTATAATCGCACATTTGGAGAACATTCCATAAGTGGATTAGTCGGTTGGGAAACTCAGAAACGTCAGGGAGATAATTTCTATGCCCAACGCAATCTTGCCTTCAGCGTTCCATATCTTTTTGTAGGCGAAGACACTGCCCAACAAGGTGGAATGTATTCGGGTAACTCCGATCTTTACGAGGAAGCTAATTCAGCTTTAATAGGTAGAATAAATTATGCTTACGGAAGCCGTTATCTACTTGAAGCTCAATTCCGTTATGATGGATCTTCCAAATTTGCCAAAGGGCATAAATGGGGGTTCTTCCCTTCCATATCAGCAGGATGGCGTATCTCTGAAGAACCGTTTTTCAAATCAATATCTGCTCTTTCTTTTGTGAATCAGTTGAAGGTACGTGCCAGCTATGGTGTATTGGGAGATGATTTAAGTAATAATTGGAATTATGAATGGGCACAAGGATATAATTATCCTGCTACCGGCGAAAACGCAGAAAAAGGGTATTATAATCATTACGCTCCGGGATTTGTTTTTGGTGATAAATTCGTTTATGCCGCCTCACCGAAACCTCTTCCTAATGAGGGTATCTCATGGTACGAATCAAGAACATTCGACATTGGTGTAGACTTTGAGGGATGGGATGGTTTATTCGGTTTTGTGATTGATTACTTCGACCGCCGCCGTAAGAACATGTTTGCCCGTAGTAGCGGAGATTTACCAACAGTTGTAGGTGCTGAAGCTCCATTAGAGAACGTTAACAGCGACCGTCAATTTGGTATAGACCTGGAGCTTACACACCGGAATAAAATAGGAGATTTTTCTTATAAAGTAAAAGCAATAGGTACTATTACTCGCAGAAAACACATGACTGCAGTCGATAAAGGTCCTTGGTCCAGTTCTTATGACAGATGGCGCAATGATAATTTGAACAACCGTTATCAAGGCGTTCAATTCGGTTATAATTCAGCAGGACGTTACACTGATTGGAATGATATCTGGACATACCCTATTTATAAAGACAGAGATATACTCCCTGGAGATTACAAGTATGTAGACTGGAATGGAGATGGTGAAATCAATGGTCAAGATGAACATCCTTTCGCATTCGATCAAACACCTTGGTTAAATTACAGTTTGAATTTGGATTTCGCATATAAAAATTTTGATCTGAACATATTATTTCAAGGTTCTGCCCTCGGTTCTATGGAATATAAAGAACCTTTATACAATATATGGGGTGAAAATGGCGGAGGTGCTTTGGAGCAATTCCTTGATCGTTGGCATCCGACAGACCCTCTGGCTGATCCCTACGATCCGAAGACTCAATGGGTAAGCGGCCACTATGGATATACGGGCCATTATCCAAAAGGGAACTCTGAATTCAATCGCGTCAGCACAGCTTATTTACGTCTTAAGAGTATAGAAATTGGCTATACCCTTCCTCGGATAAAAGCTTTGTCGACCATGAACCTTCGCATATTTGCCAATGCCTACAACCTGTTTACAATAACAGGCGTGAAATTTGTCGACCCGGAACATCCTGACGACGATCTGGGTAGAATGTATCCGTTAAACAAAACCTACACAGTAGGAATGTCTCTTTCTTTTTAAGGTTTTGGACAAAAAAATAATTTAAAATATTATCTATATGAAAAAGATATTTATATTATCATTGTTTAGTATCTTATTATTCAGCGGTTGCAATGATCTGGATATTGCTCCCAAGAATCTCATTACCGATAAAGACTTAATAGGAAGTGAATCGGGAATGGATATTTATATGGCACGAATGTACAGTAATATGCCTTTCGAAGATTTTAAATATATGGCAAAATGGGGATTTGATTTCAATTCCTGGTTAGGTGCATTCGGTATTGAAGGAACAGGTGAAGCCGTAGGCAGAGATAACATCTGCAAGAGCTTTACAGGAGAAGATACTCAATACTGGGGAAAATCATTTCCTTTGTTGCGTGATGCCAATTTTTTAATTGAGAACTTGCCGAAATACGAAGGAAACTTTGCTGGTAATGTTTATAATCACTATATGGGTGAGGCTTATTTCGTAAGAGCTTTTGTCTTTTACACGATGGCAAAGCGCTATGGTGGTGTGCCGCTGGTTACGAGAGTGATACAATATCCGGCTGACGAAAATACGCTGGAAGTTCCCCGCTCATCGGAGGAAGAGACATGGAATCAGGTGTTATCTGACTTTGATACAGCCATATCACTATTAAGTAACAAACCGTTAAAGGATGGCTATTCAAGTAAATACATCGCATTAGCATTCAAATCTGAAGCTATGCTATACGCAGGGTCCGTTGCTAAATATAATGAAACAGTTCAAGGACGTCTTACAGGATTAGGACGCAAAACAGGCGTACGTGTTATCGGATTCGACGAGAGCCAATGGGAAGATGCATCCAAAAAATATTTCACTGAAGCTTATAAAGCAGCCCGTGAAGTAATGATAAATGGTGGTTATGATCTTTATAAGAAAAAATGGGCAGCAAACGATAAAGAAGCTCAATACCAGAATATGGTAGATATGTTTAGCGATCTGACTAGTCCGGAAAATATATATGTAAGAAAATACATATATCCAACCATCACACACGGATATGACGCTTACAGTGCTCCACTAATATTCCGCGCTCCGCTATCATCTGAAACGTGTCCAACTCTTGATTTTGTAGAATTATTTGATGGCTTCGAACATTATGCTGACGGAACAATGAAAGTAACTGACGGTGCTTCCAACACCGATGGCAACTATCTGCTGTTTAATACACCGATGGATTTCTTTAAAAATGCGGAACCTCGCTTACGTGCCTATGTAATCTTCCCCGGTGACATGTTTAAAGGTAGAGAAATTGAAATCAGAGCGGGAATATATACCGGAGCAACTCCAATCAAACCTTTTTTCAATGATTACTCTTTTGCCAATGCTGACACTCACTACCAAGATTTAAATGCATATACCGGCAAGCCCAAAACATTATATCTCAGTCCTAAGATGGAAAATCAAGAAGTTGTAAAATATGACGGTAAAGATATGACTGCAGGAGGAGAAAATGGTCCGTTCTATGACCAGGGAGAATCGGCAATAACCGGATTTTATGGACGTAAATGGCTGAACCCAGATCCATCGTTTGCGGCAGGCGAAGGAAAATCAGCTCAACCTTTTATATTGATGCGTTATGCTGAAGTTCTGCTCAATGCGGCCGAAGCAGCAATAGAGTTATCTTTAGCCGGAGTAACATCTCCTGATGGAGAAAATCTTCTCCAGCTGGCAACCAAAGCGGTAAATGATATCCGTGAACGTGCAGGAGCTACTCTGTTGACAAGTAACCTGACAGCTACAGAAGGAGGACGTGACATCGTACGGAAAGAACGTCGTAAAGAATTAGCCTTTGAACATAAGACTAAATGGGATTTACGTCGTTGGCGTGTACAAGACTACAATAATAGAAGCGGATTCTGGGGTGAAACAAGAGATAAAGATAAGTTTAGCAGTAATTCCCGTTATCGTTTCCGTGGATTATATCCTTTCTTCTCAACCCAAGCTGGTAAGTATTTCTTTGACGCTCGTTTCCAATGGACTTCAAACATAACTGCCGATTACAGTACTATTGACTACTACTTCGGAATACCAGGTGGACAAGTAACTAAGAGTCCGGTAATCGATCAGCAGCCTAATCGATAAAAGATAAGTGATATAAAAAAAACTAATTAAGAAACATAGAATATGAAAAAGATAACATTTTGTACTTTATTGTGTACACTGTTCACTTTCGGTTCCTGTGATATGTTCAGCGTTGACAATTACGACGAACCGGCGGAAACATTGCAAGGTGAAGTGATAGATATAGCTACAGGAGAAAGAATACTGACCGACCAAGGTAGTGAAGGTATTCGCGTACGCTTGACCGAACTTAGTTGGGGCGATAACGTCCAGCATAACCCTGACTTTTATTGTATGCCTGACGGTACATTCCAGCATACAAAATTATTCAAAGGCACTTACAATATTCGTATTGACGGTCCATTCATCCCCTTATTGCGGGAAGACGGCTACGGAGTACCTTTAGCTGATGAAACTATAGAGAAAGAAATATCAGGCGTAACAAAAGTCCGTTTTGAAGTAGAGCCTTTCTTAAAAGTAGTTCTCGTAGGTGAGCCGACAATTAGTAATGGTAAAATTACAGCAAAAGTAAAAGTGACAAGAGGTGTCAGCAAAGAAATTTTCAAAGAAAAGATAGAACCTCTAGGGAAATACAATGACAGCTTCGTGAATATGACTGATATACAACTATTTGTAAGTTATTCTTCAACTGTGGGGTATAGAGCAAGAGACGATCGTTGGTCTAACAAAATAGAATATACGGGAACAGACTTTGAACCTCTTTTCGGAACAGAAGTTACCATTAAGTCCAATGGCACAATACCCTCAGGCAGGACAGTATTTATACGAGCTGCCGCCCGTATAAACTACGCAACAGAAAGTGTCCGCCGCTGGAATTACAGTGAACCAATGGAAGTATTGATTCCGTAATTACTGGTGTATAATTTAGATTAAAACAATCCTATTTTGAAAAGAGGTTATTATCCTCTTATCCTAACGAGGATAACCTCTTTCATTAATTACATGTATAAAAAAAGAACAGTTATGAATAAAAATAAAACAATAATCGTTTTCAGTTGGATGCTGATGGCTATGTTATTCGGATGTTCCGACTCCGATGCCAATGACAACAACAATTCCGGTGATCAAGGATTCACATACAATGATGTAATTACAGCTTACGATTCATTCAATGAAAACTTGTTCCAAGATTCCCGCAAAGTCTATCGCAGAGATGCAGGAGGCGGAACATCAGACATTGCTGTAGGTTGGACACAAGCCACAATGTTTGATATGATAATGAACGCCTACAAACTCACAGGAGATAATAAATATCTAGATCTGATGCAAAAGCACTTCGAGGGATGTTCTAACGAATTCACATTCGATTGGTATGATTATTCCCACTGGGATTTGAACGATGATATGATGTGGTGGATAGGCTCACTTGCCCGTGCATACCTGCTAACTAAGGATAAAAACTACCTTGATATATCAGAAGAGGGTTTCAAAAGAGTATGGTACGGCAAACCGATAGAATTATATCCAGACCGGCATCCTAGAGATACAGGTGGGTATGACCCTATAAACGGAGGTTTGTACTGGGGTTGGAAAGATGATGCTCTAGGAAAAATGGCATGTATCAATTATCCAACAGTCATAGCTGCTATGGAATTATACAAGGCTACCAACAAATCCGACTATCTGGATAAAGCAAAAGATGTTTACCAATGGTCTACAACACATCTATTCAATACGACAACAGGGGCGGTAGCTGACTCTGAGCATCCTGACGGTGTCGACTGGACCACAACTGTTTATAACCAAGCTACATGTATGGGAGCGGCGGCAATGCTTTATCTTGAGACAAAGGATCAGACTTATCTGAATCATGCAAAAGCTGCTATGGATTATATTATAGCAAAAAAATCAACAGCCAATAAAGTATTAAGACCGGAAGGTGATCCAACACAAGATAAAGTAGCAGACGAAAAAGGTATTTATAATGCCATCTTAGCCCAATACATACCTATTTTAATTAATGATTGCGGGCAAACCCAATACATCGAATATATAGAACGCAGCATCAATCTCGGCTGGAAAAACCGTGACAAGGAACGTAATCTGACTAATAAGTTCTTGGAGCGAGTTCCATTATCAACATCACCCCTGTCTTCTTATACAGCTTCCGGTATTCCTGCACTAATGCTAACTTTCCCGAATGTAAAAGACCGGAAATAAAGAAGTTTCAAATATATATCCCTGTATGAGGGAATCAATAGGTAAATTATAATAATCATTTGTGCCTTTAATGTCTGTCTCATTAAAAGGCACAAATGATTTTCTTTATAAAGATAGAGGAACTTACTGAAAAAGACCAAAAAACACATATATTTGTCAGTGATTCCAAAGATTCAAATAGGTTATAATATAAAAACAGCATGAAATTACTTATTCAAAAAGCTATATTAGCCAATATTCTTCTTTTTATAGGCTATTCACTTTCAGCAGGAGAAATCAAAATAAAAATCGATAAGAGATATTTAAATATCCCTGTTTCTCATAAAGAGGACCGACATAAAATGACCTTTGAGGTAAAAGGCCAACCTGCCCTATCGGTTGTTATACGTCTTGCTCACGATGAAGCTGATTATTGGGTATTTAAAGATGTTTCCAATCTGAAAGGGAAAACATTGACAATCAGCTATGAAGGAAATGAAAAAGGATTAAGCAATATCTATCAGGATGACAATATTAAAGGAGAGGACAACTTATATAAAGAAAACAACCGTCCTCAATTTCACTTTACAACCCAAAGAGGTTGGATCAATGATCCTAACGGACTTGTATATTATGACGGAGAATATCATCTTTTTTATCAGCATAATCCTTTCGAGCGAGAATGGGAAAATATGCATTGGGGGCATGCTGTAAGCAAAGATTTGGTACATTGGGAAGAATTGACAGATGCTTTATATCCCGATCATTTAGGTGGAATGTTCTCCGGTTCGGCAGTCATAGATTATGGTAATACTGCCGGTTACAATAAAGGAGACACTCCGGCTATGATTGTTGCATATACGGCCGCCGGACTTGACAAGCAAGTACAATGTATTGCATATAGCCTCGACAAAGGACGCACATTTACAAAATATACAAATAATCCTGTGATAGACTCCAAGCACATCTGGAATAGTCACGACACACGAGATCCTAAAATTTTTTGGTATAATCCCGGGAGTCATTGGGTAATGGTGTTGAATGAACGTGATGGACACTCCATATACACTTCCGCTGATCTGAAAATCTGGAAATACGAAAGCCATGTTACAGGTTTCTGGGAATGTCCCGAACTTTTTGAGTTATCAGTAGATGGAAATTCCAATAACAAAAAATGGGTAATGTATGGAGCTACAGGTACATATATGCTAGGTTCATTTGACGGTAAAACATTTATCCCGGAATCAGGAAAGTATTTTTATACCAAAGGAAGCCTGTATGCAGGACAAACATATACTAATATACCCGACAGTGACGGGCGTCGCATACAAATTGCCTGGGGACGTATTTCACACCCAGGTATGCCATTTAATGGAATGATGCTATTGCCCACAGAACTAACTCTTCACACGACAAAAGAAGGAATTAGGCTATTCAGTAATCCGATTAAAGAAACCAAGCAATTATTTACCCCTTTGAAAAAATGGGCATCTTTGACATCTGATAAAGCAAACGATCATCTTAAAGAATTTCGCAATGCCGGAACTTTGAGAATCAAAACGACTTTCAAACTATCTCATGCTACAAGTGCCGGCATTGACCTTTTTGGTCAGCGAATCTTAGATTACGATATGAATGCAAATACAATCAACAGTGTGTTTTATTCTCCCGAAGACAGAAACAGTATGGAACTTACAGCCGATATATACATAGACAAAACTTCCATCGAAGTATTCATAGACGGAGGGATATATTCTTATTCTATGGAAAGAAAAGCGGCAAAAAACAATCAGGATGGAATCTGCTTTTGGGGAAATAATATTGATATAAAGAATCTGGAGATTTTTTCTGTAAAATCCATTTGGAATTAAAATGAGGTTATTCAATAAGTCTTCTAAAATGAACTTCCTCTTGCTGCAATTGCTTGTTGCAAGAGGAACTTTGCCATCCATATAGACGCATCGACTCATCTATTAATAATAAACTTTCTTTTGCTTACTAGTAAACTTGTGTTTAACCAATACCAAACTTGCAATGCACTAACAGCAAACTATAAATAAAGCTTTCATTTATATAATTAGAAGCTTTGTTTTTATAAATGCAAGTTCTGTTTATAAAAACAGAACTTGCATTTATAGATTTCAACTAATGAAAAATAACTTTCCTCCCTATCCTTTAGAAGTTTATAATTAATAGGAAGGAAGTTTTCCCTTAATGTCCTGCAAATGGTTTGTAGTTAGTTAGCGAATGACTTGAAAAGCCGTAGCATAGAAACCTTTGCTTATACCACATGATATACCACTTCATGCGCTTCTGTCAGCAGTGGAACCTCCAGTTTATCCAACATCTTATCCAATACAGATTCAGGAAGTGCATATTCCCTGCTTTTATTTTGTTGACGCCAAGTGTAATATGGCTGTTCCAGATAGACTATCTTCACTTTTGCACCATAATCAACAAACAGATCAATCAGTTGGGCACGCATCTGACGAGTTATGTTAGTAGCATTCCAAACAAAATCCTGTCCTTTGCGAAGATACGTTCTGGCTTCTTCCTTCGCCATTTGCACTACCCGTCCATTCGCCGACTTATCCGTGGGACTCAATTTGTACTTGCGACGAATGGCATCCAAGCTCACCACCGGCATATCCATGCCAGCAGACTGAATATAATAGTCTTTCCCCATTCCCGGAAGTCCTGACAACATCGTCACTTCACATTTAAACTGTTCGTGAGGGATATAATCAATGTAACTGTCTTCTGCATGGAAGTAATGAAAGCGTGCATAATCTGTGGCAAACTCTCTCGGTTTACTCCAACAATCTTGTTCACGGCAGAAAATCTCAAACAGTTCCACAGCTTCCAACAACCCATTCTTATCTTCACAAATACGTCCTCTGACATCAGCTTCAGCCAACATTTTCAGTAATGAAGTATCTACCCGTAAAGAAGCTTCACAGAGTTTCTTTACAGAATCCGGTTTCTCCATCAGCCAAACAGGCAATCCGTGATACCGGACTAAAGACGCAATCTGCTCCCGAATATGGAACGGAGCAGGACAATCCCGGTATAAAATAGTACGGGCAGTGTACTCTCCTTTTCTGGCGTGCCCTTTAGCAGATACCCGTCCCTCTCCTTCATCCACGGAAGTCGAACGTTTTTCAACATCATGTAACAATGCAGATGTCCAAATAATTTCTTTCTCCAAGGTGGAGAGAGTCTGATAAGCAGAAGACTGCTGCAATGCTTCCAACACCATACGGGTATGCTCGGCCACACTTCCCTCCGCGTGGTAACGAGTATCTTGCGGGACGACATTCATTTCTCGTACCCACTCGAACTGTTGTTCGAGTGAGCACCATGATTTATCTTCTATCAATTTCCAATTCATCATTATTCTCCTTTTCATTACTCAATTCCCAGACAAGCGGGGCACGTTTCCAATTACGCGTCCAATGCTCATCTGTTTTGACGTGTCCTTTTCGCACATACTTAAACACATGATGCGCAAATTCGCTTACCGGATATTCCTCGATATTGCGGCTGACTACTCCTTCACGAGTACAAGCCTCTTTCGTCCACGGATCACATGAACCGAAAACAGACGGGTCTTGTGACATATCGATGATTTCCTGTTTTAAAAGTTCCGGCGTTAAACCGGAAACAGGTTCTATCTTCAACTCCGGAACCGTAGGCAAGTCAAATAAAGCTGCATAAAACTTCACTTCTTCCCATGACAACCATTGATCCATGCAACGAACCGCAAAGATATAAAAATGCGTTTCTAATCGCTGATATTCAATAGAATGTATGGCGTATAGATTTTCTCCAAAGATTTCTATATCACCCAAATCATTCTTTATCAATTCCCAACGTTCCCGCAGTTGCCTCGTCCAGGGTGAAGTGGTGGGAGCCGCATGCGAACGGGCAAAGACACCCCACTGACTCAAACAATTATTCTCTCCATCCAACTTCTCGGTATGCACCAATGTCTTAATCCGTTGGATATCTTCCCAATACGTATGATTAATTCGGTCATCACTAGTCGTTCCGGGAGAGAACGGATAGTGATAGGTACGACCATATTTCTCTGATATCATCTTCTTCTTTTTTTTTAATTAAATACTTATTCTTTTTTGCACAGCTAAACAGCACTAAAGCCACTACCCGGCAACATTCCGCAGGTCCTCTGCCGGAAGTAATTTGTAAATAGACTTTTTCTTTCATCGCATCATTCCTTATTCATTCGTACAATGCGAGGCATAAATTTGCCTTGCACTTCCACCAGTGTCTCCTGCGTATACATCACTCTGTCAATGTCCTTGTATGCCAACGGCATTTCTTCCACGCTCCCACCAATCAAAGTTACTCCTGCTTGCGACAATACCTTCTTCAAAGCCGATTGCGTAAAACTATCTTTTGCCTTTTGGCGGGACATTGCCCTGCCGGCTCCATGAGAAGCCGAATTCAACGCTTCTTCCATCCCTTTGCCACAAACCAGATAACCCGGGGTGGCCATACTTCCGGGAATCAATCCCGCTTGTCCCTTTTGCGCCGGAGTGGCTCCTTTACGATGGACGATTGCCATACGTCCCGGTGTTATTTCCTCTTTCCAAGCGAAGTTATGATGATTATTGACATTAGCGAGAGGCTTCAACCCTAAGGCTTTCGCCAAATTCAAATGAATCCGTTCATGACAGGCACGGGCATAATCACCCGCCAGATTCATACTCATCCAATACTCCTGCCCCTCTTCCGTATTCAAATCCAACCAGGCAAAATGTTGTGCTTCACGGGGAAGCCTGCACACTTCACGTGCCAGCAGACTGTAATGTTTTGCAATAGCAGCCCCCAATCCTCGTGAACCGGAATGTGACAGCAACGCCAAGTAACTTCCTTCCGGAAGATTCAATACGTTTTTTTCTTGCAAAGTGATCTCGCCGAACTCTACAAAATGATTGCCACCACCGGAACTCCCCAGTTGACGGACGGCCTTTCCATGCAAGTCCCTCAATAAAGACGTCAGACGGAATTCCTCCCTATCCAACACTTCATGTTCCTGCTCAAAACCCAATCCGCCATCCATACCGAAATGGGTGAAGTCTTTCAAGGCTTCTTTCATCTGATAGGCATACCGTTTCAGAAAATCTGCTCCGGCATCGAATACTGTCAGACTCATCCGGCAGCCGATATCAACTCCTACGGCATACGGAATCACCGCATTATCCGTAGCAAGCACTCCACCGATAGGCAACCCGTATCCGGCATGAGCGTCAGGCATCAATGCTCCACCCACTGTTACGGGCAAGCGCATAGCCAGGTTCATCTGTTGTTTGGCAAGCGTCTCGATAAATTTACCTCCATAGGTTTTATACATCAACGGCTCATCCAGTAAATCATAAGCTATAAACTCTTTCGCTATTATAGTCGGCGAAAGGCGTTCGGCCAGCTTATTCCATATTTCATTGTTTTTGTAAGATTCGGGATGCTCGAGTATATCGCTCAATGTCATTTCAATCTGTTCTTTTGTGTCATATTTGCAATGTTTGCTCACAATGTCCACTACCAGACTGCGGGCAACATTATCCTGGTATCCCAGTTTACTTAAATCTTTTAATCGTATTCCCATACTCTTTTTTCATTCGCATACAGCATTCCCTGTCAGCCTCACCGGCAAACGACGATGCAATACACGTGATACCAATGCTTAGGATACGGATATAAAATACCCTCCCACCGCATTGAAGTGATTAATTTAAAAAATAATAAATGTGATTGCAGGACTAATCAACCATTGCCGCCTGTTAGTAGAATTGCGGTCAATGTAAGAACCATCAGTTCAATATAAAAAATAATAAGTTGCAAAGCCTCATCCTCCCGACGAGACAACTTAGTCCTAATTTGAAAATATTATAACTCCAACATAATTAATACCCTTTCCATCAATTTTAAAGGGTGAATACTCATTTTATCGCGGTAAAAGTAGTGCTTATTTTTATATCTTCCAAAGATTAATAGACAAATTTTAGTGTTCAATAACTATCCGAGGGAAGTTTTGCCAAGAGTTTCTGTCAAATTGCTATTTTATGGTCCCTTTATATCGTCTATCTTTGCATCAGATAAAAACAAAAAGAAAAATAATATATGAAACGGATAAAAAGCTTATTAAGTGTCTTCGTCTTGACACTGGCAGCCACAGCTTGCGCGGGAAACAGCGGAGAAAATAAAAAAAGCAATGAACCAACAAAGGAGGACAATAAAATGGAAGTAGTAGCATTAAATAAAGCAGATTTTTTAAAGAAGGTATATAACTATGAAGCCAATCCGAACGATTGGAAATTTGAAGGCAGCCGTCCTGCCATCGTAGATTTCTACGCTACCTGGTGCGGTCCCTGCAAAGTGATGCACCCGATTCTGGAAGAACTTAGCAAAGAATATAGCGGCAAAGTAGACATCTATCAGATTGATGTGGACAAAGAACAAGAGCTGGCAGCAGCATTCGGTATCCGCAGCATCCCTACCCTATTGATGATTCCGATGAAAGAGGAACCGAGAATCATGCAGGGAGCTATGCCTAAAGACCAGCTTAAAAAAGCAATTGATGAATTTCTTCTGAAACAAAATAACGAAGCAAAGCAATAGACTTCGACTTTTTTCTCGTCATGGCAACTGCCCTCTATTCGTCTTTTGAAGATGGATAGAGGGCTGTTTATATATGCCAAATGATAAGAACAAACATATTTGCATATATTCGCACTTCACTTTATCTTCTTATTTATATTTCAAATTGAAAAAATGCAGAAACATTGAATAATACTACATCACGATCTCACACTCTTTGTTTCATCACAAACCCCTCAAAGAAGTCGTCGCGATAACTGTTACCGATAGCTATTTCATACGATTTTATGAATATATCATTATTGTCAAATGATTCGATGTGACCGGTATTGACAATATATGACTTATTCACTCGCAGGAAGGTTGATTTGGGTAACAAATCGAATATGGCTTTCAAACTCATACGGGTGATAATACGTTGATCGCTAAGTTGGATTATAACGTAATCTTTCAATCCTTCAATGAAGAGAATATCGGAGAAGTTGACTTTAAAATACCGGCGTTCTGCTTTCACAAAAAAATAGTCGGCAGTAACCACTGTTTCGATGGCTTCTTTCTCTTCTTTCAGTAACAAAGAATGGTAAGACAAAGCCTTATCCACAGCTTTTTGAAAACGCTCCGCTTCAACAGGCTTAATCAAATAATCTATCGCATCCACTTCGTAACTGTCCAGTGCATACTCTGTGTAGGCTGTGGTAAAAATGACCAGTGTTTTCTTTGAAATCGTACGTGCAAACTCAATTCCTGTAATCCCTGGCATCTGAATGTCAAGAAAAACCAAATCAGTCACATGTTGCTCCATGAAATCGGAAGCAGTGGACGCACTATTAAAACTCCCGATTAATTGAAGGTTACTCGATTCTTCTATCAATAGCTTCATGGCTTCACGTGCCAATGGTTCATCGTCTACAATAATACAATTCATAATGTTATACTTAAAATTACAGTATACTTATTTTCATTCTCTATCTGCTTCAGCTCATACCGACCGGGATACAACAGCCCCAATCTGCGTTGAATATTCACAAGTCCTATCCCTCCGACTTTACCTTTACTAACGGCAACTTCCGGTGTGGAATTCTCGCATCGAAACTCTAATCTATCATTATCAACTTTAAACGAAACGTGCACATACGAAGGATGCTCGCTGTCAAAACTATGCTTTACCGCATTCTCCACAAAAGGAATAAACAATAACGGCTGAACCCAAATGGAATCTGTCTCTCCATGTTCCTCCATCGTAAACTGAAAATTATCACGACGGATCTTTTCCAGATTCAGATAATCATTTAAGAAACGGATATCCGATGCTAACGAGACTCTTTCTCGCGAACTGTCATTTATCTGATAGCGCAATAAATCCTCTAATTTGAAAAGTACTTTGGATGCTTCTTCCGGATTTCTCTTTATCAGGACATTGGCATTATTCAGCATATTAAAAAGAAAATGCGGATTAATCTGATTTTTAAGAAACTTCAGTTCCGACTGTAAAGTCGTGGATTCCAGTTCATCAATACGCAGGTTGTAGCGTAGCCAATGCATGAACAATGAGATAGCTGCAGAGCCTGCCATGACAAAGCCAATGGTCAGTATGCCCGAAAAAGCATTGATAAAAGTGGCAAAGCCATTGGGATCTTTTCCGGGCAGAATCACTTCAAAAAGCAAACCTTGGGTAACTGAAAGAAAAGTAATGACTGTTATATTTGTAATGACTGCCATCAACACATAACTACCCCAACGATTCTTCAACAGGAAATAAGGAACCAATACATACAGGTTTATATATATCACCATATTCATAGAAGCAAAATATGCCAGACATCCGCCCAGTCGCCTCCCAAAAGAGACTGTTTGTAAAGGCTCATACCAAAGGACATTGATTGTTATCAAAACAACAACCAATTGCAGCAGCAAATGCCTGTATATCCGATAACGGGGACTCAATAGAAATGCAGTGACACTTTTATCATTCATGTTTCTATCAGTGGTATTTTTATTGAAGTCATTACCATGATTGGTATCCATACTCATGACTCACCTCCTTTCAGTTCCAGCCATATACTGCCGACAGCCAATGACAATCTGTAACGGCTTCCATACAAAATATCCAATCTTTGTCTGATTCTTTCCAGCCCTTTATCGGACGACAAGAGATTTACTTCAGGACAAGCGCAAGCGAAAATAATCGTACCCTTTTCCGCTTTCAAATGAGTTTTCAATGAAACAGGAGGCTGTATCTGTTGCTCGTCTATTGCTTTGACTATATATTGTACAAAAGGGATGAAAAGCAAAGGTGGTACCAACATTCTATTCACTTCGCCTTCGGAAGTAAATTCATAGTAAAATTGTGGTCGGGAGGTCTGTTCCAATGTCAGGTAATTAGTAAGAAATGTAATTTCGCTACTAAGCAAGACTTTGGCCCTATTGCAGTCATACAACTGATAGCGGAGAAGTTGGCTTAACTTCATCAACATCTTTGAGGCTGTTTCCGGCTCACTCAACGTTAATTCTCCCGATTGGTGCAATGTTTTAAAAAGAAGTTCAGGGCTGATCTGTTCTTTTAACCGTTCCACTTCAGAAACGACATGGGCTTTCTCCATTTGTGAAACACGCCGGTTGTTAATCATCCACTCTTTCAGAAGAACTGTCATCGTACCTCCTATCATACACAGCGTAGATAACATAAAAGAAGAAATATAGTCCACTACCATGTGCATCGAAAAATAAGAACCTCGCGCATGGAGTTCCGGCCAATAGGAATATGCCATGTATTCTATTGACATCTGTATCAACAGAGCTACGATCATCGCAGCAGAAAGCAATGACAAATAGGTCAGATAATGTCTCTTCAACAAATATTTCGGAAAGAGTTGGAAAAGATTCAAGTAGATAACCGCTACATAAGTGAGCAGGTAAAGAAAGGTAAATGTGTAAATCCATCCGCCCAATATATCCTTATAATCCAAAAAGATAATAAAGACCTGATTGAAAGAGATCGTCCCCAGCACCAGGATAAGTACCAAATACCGCATCCATCGTAAGTCCGGACTAACGAGAAATCGATATAAAAAGGTAGATTCACTACCTGTTGCAAGTGTTTCAGTTGTCATACGCTTTATTGGGGACGAAGATAAAACATTTTTCCGGTTAGACTCTATACCGTATCTCTAAAATTCAAGTTTATAACTCACATTCGTCAATATCGTAGAATTGTCGCTGACATCTATTTTTCCAGTTTTCACATTATATTCATGACCGTAATGTTCTTTAGCACCCGTAAAATTAAGTCCTTTCACTGCAAATTCATGTGATACTTTTCTCTTGTTGATACGATAACTGACAGTATAATTACCAATCAACATAGGAGAATATTGTTTTGAGAAAGCTTTCGTTTCGTCATATTGCACTTCTTTATCCGGATGATTCATCGTTGCCTCCAAGTCAATCGGAGAATATCGATCACCACCTTGCAAGGTTAGTTTCAGGTTGACACTAAGTATGTTCTGTTTATTTCTTCCCAACATCCATTCTTTACCGATGAGTCCGTTTATCACATAATTACGGTTAAACTTCGTGTTATACCACACACCGTCCCCACCCCGGTAACGGGAATCAAACCAAGAACCCGAAATCATATAATAAAGTCCTTTCTCCAAAAAACGTTCGAAGGTAATGTCTATTCCCACATTGCGTCCTCTTCCTTTATTGACCAACGCATCTTCCACATAAAAATCAGAACGGTTAAGTACGGAGTAAGAACTATCCGCCATTACTGGGACATCATGCAAAAACTGGATATATGGTTCTATCTTCAGATTCATGCTATCAGAAATCTTGTAACCGAATGATAACATAATGTGCTGTGCTTTTGTAAAATCAAGATCTTTATTGACGGATTGATTGCCTGTACTTTTCGTTTTAACAAAATATACATCCATCTTTTCCATGCGACTGTACATTCCATAAGCCAACGCAAAGGTTGCTTTTGGAGTAGCTTGCCACTTCAGGCCAACCCGTGGTTCTACAGACCATTTATTGTTCAGAGTCAGAAGCTGTCCATAGATTCCGGCATTAAGGGTCCAACGCTCTGTTAATCCCACCGATGAACTATTGTAGGCTGAAATCAGACTTGTATTACCTTTTCCTTGAGATACAATTTCCAGTGGTTCGGCTTCATAAGGAGCAATGGAAAGATCCATTTTGTAGAACATATTGGTATAGGTGAATCCTGTCTTGTTCGTAAAACGGTTACTGAATTTACGATTAAAGGTAGTGGTAAATATCAGGTTGGTATATTTTGAATCAAGATCCATATAAGGAGTAGACTCCATCGAATGGTTGAACAAGGTTGCTCCTCCGTCGAGTTGCGAATAGGTAGCGGCTATCGTGGTCTTCAATGATGCGTCATTATTAAAGAAATAACGATGGCTGACACCTCCGGCTGCCATATATTGCTTGTCTCTTGATTCACTGCGGTCGCCCCAATAATCCCATTTCTCTGTGTTCTTTTCAAAATCACTGGTGAACTTATCAATCAGGCTCGTTCCCCAAACAGAGAATGTTCCGGCTTTCCGTGTCGGAAAGTTGAGTTTGAGGTTCAGGTCCTGATAATCCATCGTTCCTCCTTCAAGATTCAGAAGGCCGGTTGTAGAATAACGGTAATTGAAAATATACGATGCTTTATGTTTCTTGCTCAAAGGGCCTTCGGAAGCGACATCGATTCCCATAATTCCCACCTGAATGGTATTTTCGTTCTTTTGGTTGTTGCCGTTACGCAATTTCATGTCAAAAACTCCGGATACGGCATTTCCATATTCGGCAGGAAATGCTCCTGTGAAAAAATCAGAGTTTCCAAGCACTTGTGAACTTAGAGAGGAAAGGATTCCTCCACCCAACGTAGCGATGTCCGCAAAATGATTCGGATTAGGAATTTCGACATCCTCCAGTCTCCATTGTAACAGATGTGGGGCATTGCCATGAATAGAAATTCCATTGGAAGAAACGCTGGGAGCTACTCCGGCAAAAGCGGAAACCAAACGTGCGGGATCATCAAATCCACCTGCATAACGGCTCGCTTCTTCTACACTCAACATACGTGCTCCGGTAGTAGCCATCTTATTCATTGCTTCTTCCTTGTTCGTCCGCGCACGAATTATCACTTCGTTTAATTCGTTCACGCTTTCTTTCAAAGGTATTTCCAAATATATTTCCTTGGCGGAGGTCACCAGTATTTCTCTGAAAATGCCCGGTTCATATCCCATAAACGCAGCTTCTACGGTATGTCGGCCGACAGGAACCTGCGGTATACTGAAACGACCAAGACTGTCTGTTATCGTACCCGCCCCCTCTTTTTCAGATAGCTTTACTGTTGCATACGGTATCGGAAACTTCGAGTCTCCATCTATAACAATTCCACGGATGGTCTGCACCGGACGTCCTTTCCGTCCTGTTGTCTGGCTGAATACTGTTACAGACACAAATAAAGCGATCAATAATAGAATCCATCCGCCATAACGATATATTTTCCGGGAAAGTTCTTCACTTAGAACTTTTTCAAAAGTTTTGAGCACTGTCCCACACTCATCTAAAGAGACGCCGGACTGAATAGATATTTTCTCTAATAATCTAGTTTTATTCATCTTCATGATTTTATTCCATTTTTATTTCGTCACGAAGATAAGGGAGAGATCAGCACTAATTTTTCAAATGAGACGAACGCGTCCCATTTGTAGACTAAATGCAAAATTAGCAAGATGAAAAATAAAAGAAAAGAAAAATGAATGAAGAAAATAACGACAAAGATGTGAAGGCTAACGATTAATCTAACGATAAGCTGCGCAACTTCCACTTTGAAAGCAGCCTCACCTTTTAATAAAAGTCACATCGCTTTTAAAGAATATATAACCCATTCTAAAGGTGGTGTGACTTTCATTAAAGTCCTTTGGTAATTACAGGCAACCCAAATAAGCCCTTTTGCAAAGTCAGAATCTTCGGCCGACCTGTCTTTATCTTATTATAAGTAGAAGGAGATACATGCAATGTTTCTACATTCCCATTTTCAAAAGCTACCTGCAAATAATATTCTTTACGAACGCCATCCGACACATAACGATGTCTGCCGACTCTACGGGTTTTCTTGTGTGTTTCCACATATTTTTTCTGTACCATGACTTTCTCTTCATGCGTGGAAGCAGAATCGGCGAACCAGTAATTCCCCCCAAGAAACAAAACACAACTGATAGCACCGACACAAACCAAATGGCAACAACAATTAATTACTTTATTATCCATTGTTGTCAGCCAAATCCATCCTTTATAGAAAGGAATTGTTGCTATCACTATTATAAGTGCCACTCCAACAGGTATCCACCAGGCAGCCAATGTATCTTCGTATACTACATAGGCAACTCCACATGAAATCATAATCACGAGAATCATCAGGATACGAAGTGTATTAATAAATATAATTTTCATGATATTGTAATATATGTCTGCAAATATACAGAATTGGCCAAATAAATAAGACAACTCCACCATTAAATAATAAATGAATGAGATATTATCAAAAAAACTACAATCTAAATAATTATCAGACTGTAGTTTTATTAATTTATGCTTAAAGGCAAATTCTATCATCGGCATCCACAAAGTAGCCCTAAAAGTATTCCTATTCTTTTATAAAAGAAAGAGTTTGATTTATATGCCTGGAGGATGTTCCTAGAAAAATTGTATATTGTCCAGTATTTGTTTTCCAACTATGTGTCTGATCATCCCAAAAAGCTAAATCCTTGGAAGTTATTATAAACTCAAGGATTCGATTTTCCCCAGGTTTCAAGGATACTTTCTCAAATCTTTTTAGTTCTTTTTCGGGACGTAATACACTTGGCTGGTTCTCTTTGATATATAATTGTACCACCTCAGCTCCTTCACACTTACCTGTATTCGTAAGAGTAACAGAACATTTTATAGTCTGTTTATCATTCATCTTGTTAGATGATAATCGTGGTTTTGTCAAAGCAAATGTTGTATAGGATAGTCCATATCCAAAAGGATAAAGCGGTTCTATCTTCTTTGTATCATACCACCTATATCCAACTAATACATCTTCCTTATAATTGACATCATACACATTAATAAGATGCTCATTTTTAAGCTCATTATAGAGTGATGCCCCTTGTGGCAAATATCCCCATGCCGGTGAATCTTTAAATGACCTTTCTATAGTCATTGGTAATTTTCCTGATGGATTTACTTTTCCGATAATAATATCAGTAAGTGCTTCAAATCCAGATTGTCCTCCATACCAACCATAAATCAAAGCTGCTAATTGTTCGTTCCATGCTGACATATCAATCGCAGCCCCAGTATTGATAATAGCAATAGTGTTAGGATTATTTTTAGTGATATAGCGCATAAATGATTCGTCTTCCCTAGGTAAAGCAAACGGACGTTCTACGGCTTCTTTATCCCGTGTACCCATGCTCAATAAAACAACATCAGCCTCTTTTATCTCTGCCACAGTAGGCTTTTCAATATAATATACAGTTCGCCCAAAGACTTTCTGCAAAGCATCAATCAGACTTACATTATTATACCCTATCACTTCTGCCGCACCATAGCCACGAGGTATTTCATATACAAATTTACCGGTTAATAATATTTTTCTATTTTTTGTAGGATCAAGCGGTAAAATTTCATTCCTGTTTTTAAGTAATACCACACCTTCTTCTGCAACTCGCCTCGCAGTCTGCTCATGTTCAGGATATTTACTTAACAAAGTCGTGTCATACTTAGGCCTGCTATAAAATCCCATAGCAACACAAGTAGCCAAAGTGGGCCGTATCATATCGTCTAAATCCTTCTCTGTTATTTTCTTTTCATGATATAAATCCAATACTGATACTCCAAAATTATATGACCCCGGCATTTCCAGATTTTGACCTGATTTAATAACCTTTTCCAAATCCCACACAGAGTTCCAGTCACTCATAACCAACCATTTAAATCCCAGCTTTTCTCTAAGAATCTTCTTTATTACATACGAACTTTGTCCTGCCCATTCGCCATCGATCTGATTATAAGAAGTCATTACAGACATAGCTCCTGCATCTATCCCAGCTTTAAAACCCGGCAAATAGATTTCATTCATAGCACGTTCTCCGATAATGGAATTACTCCGTTTACGATAAAATTCAGTATTATTCCCGTAGAAATGCTTTAAACATGCCGCTGTACCCGTACTTTGAAGTCCGGTCACATATTGACTGACCATTTGAGATACCAAATAGGGATCTTCTCCAAAATATTCAAAATTTCTGGCACATTGAGACTGTCGATAGATATTTAATCCGGGACCTAACAAAACCTCAATTCCTCCAGCTCTACATTCTTCTCCAATAGCTTTAGCATATTGGTAAGATAACTCCGGTGAAAATGTTGAGGCTAGCAAAATGGGAGAAGGAAAAGCTGTTGAACGTTCCAGTTGCTTTACAACGTTAGGATCAGGCAAATTATTCCGGATATTAACCCCTTGTGTCGCATCCGACAAATAAACAGGAAGTATTCCTTTTTCTTCAAAACCTTTGATAAAAAACTTATTATAGCCCCTAACCATGAGCGCTTTTTCCTCAATTGTCAGCTTCTTTAATAATTCATCCGCCTTCTTGTATGCTTCACTTGTCTCCATTACCTGTTGTGCATATAAACCAATGCAATTTACAAGCATGAAAATCAATAAAAAAAGTTTTTTCATATTCTGATATTAATTGAATGTGGAACTTCTCTTTTACTAATTAAAAGAGAAGTTCCACAATTAGTTTTTAGTTATTGTATAAATCTTGTATTTCTTCTTCTGACAATATTCTGTTATACAAAATAAAATCATCCAGATAACCATTCAAGAAGTTCTCAGGTGCAAATTCTCCATTAGTAAATCGATAGTTACAACCAATATAGTATGGCCAATTATCTACCACCTTGTCAACAACCCCTTTCTTTTCAATAACTTTCTGCCCATCTATATACAAATAACTATCTCTTTTTCCATCCACTTTCTTATAAATACATACATAGTGATGCCATTCACCGTCATCCATTCGTTTACCTTCATATTCAGCCCAGTTTCCCGCTTTTCCCTTGTATTCTACACAGAAAACAACAGTTTTACCACTGGTATCAAGTCTAAACCAACTTTGTCTGGGCACAGGATCGGTATAAGTAGCACCAGGTCCCACACCTTGATGAAAGACTGCATTCTTAGCTGTCATATTTGAAACCTTCACCCAAAATGCAACTGTAAATTCACTATCCGTATAATGATTCTTCAATCCTTCTTCAGGAATAGACAAAATTGAATAATTTTGCTTGTCGCCTTGGAAGTGTGCTGCAAATCGACATTCAGCACTTTCTCCGGAAAAGCGCGCCTGAGAATTATATACACTGGAACCAGCTCCTGCCGTAAGTTCCTCAGGATTCAATTGATTTGGACCTGCATCTTTATTATCACCATCGAATGGCAAATACAATACTAACTTTTCTGCAGAAACAACATATACATAACCTTCTTTCTCTTTCGTAGAGCTATTTACTGAGTTTTTAGCTTTCAACGTCACTTTGTATTTTCCTGGATTATTATATTGCACTACAGGATTTTGTTCTACAGAACTGGCTGGAGTACCTCCTTCAAATGTCCATTCCCATTCTTCAACCGTTCCTAATGTCTTATCCAAGAAGTTAATATATCCCCCGGCATAAGTATTCCGGCATTGTGCACCAAAATCAGCGGCAATCGCATTTTTATCAATAACAGTAATATAATCCTCTCTTACTTTGTCCGAAGACGCTTTGGGATTCTTAGCTGTCAATTTAATAGTATAGATTCCCGGAGAAAGTGTCATTTGTGGATTTTGTTCTGTTGAAGTGATAACTGCTCCACCTTCTTTAGGTGTGAAACTCCATAACCACTCATTCGGATAGCCTTTGGACAAATCTTTAAAAGAAATAACATCTTCATTTGTAGCAGTAGTTTTATCTGCAGAGAAGTCAACAGTTATCTGCGACGGATAGTTAACAGTAATATATTGTTCCTTCACCATTTCGTTTGCTTCTTCTCCGCGTCCGACAGACAAGGTAACCGAATAAACTCCAGGCTTATTATATACAACATTAGGACTAAATAAGATTGAGGTTTCTGGTTCTCCACCTTCGAACCGCCAATTCCATTTAGAAGGTTCACCAGTAGATATGTCTTTGAAAGTAATACTTTCTCCGATTGTGACTTCCTGAAGATCTGATTCGAAAGCAGCTTGCAAGGACTGCAAATCATCTTCAGAACAAGCCAATAACAATATCACAACAATACACTGTAATAAATATATAGTTTTTCTTTTCATATCAGTAATGTATTAAATTCATTGTATTGATTTTATGCTAACAACTTTAAATGCCAGCCCATCCGTATATCGTTTTTCTCCTCCCTCATAGATAATAGCAATCTGTGAATCAGAGAGCTCAACTATATCAGAGTAACCAGAGTTACCTTCATAAACTGTATATTGTCCCTTCCAGTTTTTCCCATTATCCGTACTTTTTTTGATAGTCATATTAATACGTTCCGTAGCGGAAGCAGCATTCGAAAGAAAAACAGCTCCTCCTATTGATAATATACTACCCTGACACTTACAGTCTATTTGATCAATGCTAATTTGAGGTGAAGACCAAGTAAGTCCTCCATCTATGCTAGTACAACTTTTCCGATAAAAGCCTTCATCTGCTCTCATATTCAACATTAACGTTCCCTCTCCTATCTCGGCTACAGAACATTCTCCAACACCACCGACAGGAGTAGGTTCTCCTGGTTTCCATGTTTTTCCGTAATCATCAGAATAAATGATATGAGAATAACTCGTGACCTTTCCACTCTCCCGAGTTGTAAAATAGTTTGGAGCAACTAATCTTCCTTTATGTATTCCCTTTTGAATCTGAATACCATGGCACGGACCGGTAGCATACCAATCCCATTTTTCTTTTTTTACAGAAGAAGTTATTTCAACTGGTTGCGCCCAAGTAATGCCGTCATCATCAGAATATGTATAGTACGGACGTCGGCTGTCTTCTCCGGTACCATTGGTTATTGCCCCCCATTTATCAGTCTGGAAATTCCAAGTCATAAGCAGATGTATTCTACCTCTGTCGTCAACAATAGGCACGGGATTTCCACAAGTGTTTTGTCCATCATTCCATATCGTAATCTGTTTACTCCATGTTTTTCCATTATCCGACGAACGTTTGACTACAAGATCTATATCTCCGCTATCTCCATTACTTCGAGCTTTTCTAGCTTCAGCAAAAGCTAATAAAGTATTGCTTTTACTTTTAACAATAGCAGGTATTCGATAGAGTTCAAAACCATCCGTCCCTTGATTATAAATATAGTTGAATTCGGACGAAGGCACTTCTTCTTCCGGTGGAACAGGAGTTGGGTTTCCTTGTGTCTCATCATCTTTTTGACAAGCCTGTGTAAACATACTTGTAAAAAGAAATACGCATGTAATAATCTTATAGGTTTTCATATCCTTGAGTTTGTTTTAAATTAGGATTGATATTTATATCGCTCAATGGGATTGCAAGATATAATGGAATGATAATATTATCATCGACTTTTTTCTTTAAGTTCGGGACCTCCTGATAAACATCAATCGTTCCACCATAATGAAATCTAAGAAGATCGGGCCATCTTTTTCTCTCAAGATATAACTCTCTTGCACGCTCGTTCAGAATTTCTTTCTCCACTGCTATTTTATTGGTACTTCCATTATAAGTTCCAATCTTGGCACGGTCTCTGACTCTATTCAGTTCAATAATAGCCTGTGGTGTTTGATTTAACGCCGCATAAGCTTCTGCTTTAAATAAATACATCTCTGCAAGCCGATATATAACTATATCTGAGTCATAGGTGCGATCTCCTTCTGTTTTTGTTCCCTTCATCTTATTATCAAAAGTCCCTATTTCATTTCCGTCCGCATCCTTTGCAGTGATATAAGAGTCTTTGGTTCTGATATCTGCCGGATTTGCATTAAAAAGACCTATCAAAAACGGACTTGGTGCATAAGTGCTGCGAGCTCCTCCTTTAGCATAAGGAATTTCATCCTTATTGACCGCCTTTTCTACAAAAACATCTCTTGGCTTCAGACTCTGACTATACTGAGCTTCCTTTTCATAAATTTCGAAATGGATAGTCCATATCACTTCTTTCCCATATTTAGTTCCATAAATATCTGCAAAGTTATCTTCCAGTGAAAGTCCTTTACTTGCCAAATCCGCATAAGTTATGACATCTTTCAAATCTTGTTCCGATCCATTCATCACTTTTGCTTTCCATAGCAAAATATCGGCTTTCAATGCATAGCATGCCGGCTTCGATGCCCTTCCTTTTCCATTTGCATAACTTTCTTCCGGAAAAAGATCAATTGCCGTATTTACATCACTTAGAGCACGTGCCAAAACTTCCTCCGCGGGTTCTCTTGCTAACTTAGGCTTATTTGAACTTTCTGTCGGTTCCAGTTCCAAAGGGGCATCCCCCCATATCCGGGCAATACAGAAATACATATACCCTCTGATACAATACGCCTCTGCCAATAATCTGTTTTTATCAGCCTCTACACCAAAATCTATTCCGGGAGTATACTTCAGCAACATATTACAATGTTGTATTACAGAGTAATAGCTCGACCAGCTATAACCATTTTGCGATGTGAGGTTTTGCGCCCATAAATTAGAAGGGCCACCTTCCAGCCCTGTTGTAAAGGCATCTCCTCTGTCTTCAAAATGAAGAGTAGAATTCGATGTATCGCGCAATTTGGTATAAATACCAATCATATAACTTTCTACATCGCCTTTTGTATTCCAGTATCCATCTCCGGTAATGCTTGAAACAGTATCTACATCCAGTAAGTTACACGAATGTAACAAGAATAAAGAAATGCCTAATAGTATTGATTTAAATTGTTTCATAATTATGAGTCTTATTTAATTAGAAATTAATTTTTACTCCCATGTTATATTGTCTGGGTCTCGGATAAATGCCATAGTCAACACCAGTATATATTTCAGGAAACATGCCATCATATTTTTTTATATAACCAATATTATACGCTCCTGCAAAAACTTCCACAGCACTGAGTCTCATCTTTCTAATCCAAGATAATGGCAACATATAACTTAAAGACACTTCCCTGAATGCCAGGTAATCTCCCTTGCTAAAATACAAGCTATTATTAGTACTACCACTTGCAGAGCTCCCGATCTGATTATCCCATCTCATATGATTTCTATATTGATAATCATAGTCGCTCTGAACAGTATATTTAGGATATTTGCTCCCATCATTCGCACTCTGCCAAGAATTGGTCATTGCCTCTTTGATGGCATTATTATTATTACGTGAGCTACCCATTATCTGTCCTTTGAAGCCATTGTCTATTACATGCCCCATAGCCCAGTCCATAACGATCCGTACAGTTAGTCCTTTGTATTTCAATGTATTAATAATTCCTCCGACTTTATCAGGACGAACATATCCCATGAAAATCATGTCTTTTGAGTCCAATTGTCCATCATTATTTACATCTTCAAATATTGCATCTCCCGCATGTTTCTTTCTTCCTTGTGCGTTCGGGTCATTAGGTGCCTTGGCCGCTTCTTCTTCAGTCTGATATGTTCCCAAGTAATGAAAAGCCCATCTTCCGCCAAATCTCTCACCTTCGGCAATACCACCCACTTTTTTTGTCCCTCCAGTTGCAGGATCATAAACAAAATTTCCTCCTACACGATGCTTTTCTTCTCCATTATCCGGTAAGTCTACTACCACTCCTTTGTTATAAGCAAATGTCAACCCTAAATCCCATGAGAAATCTTTAGTTTGAATAGGAGTAGCATTCAACTCAATCTCTACTCCGGAGTTTCTAACAGATCCATAGTTACTCTTAATGGAACTAAATCCGGTAGAACTCCATAAAGGTTCATCATACAATCTGTCAAATGTCAGTTTGTTGTAATAGTCGATTAACAGTCCTAATCTATTATTGAAAAAGCCCAAATCAACCCCGATGTCATAGGATTCTGTTGTTTCCCAGCGCAACTGCGAATTTTTCAATGTTGTATTTAATATACCGACAGAGCCCTGATAGTTGGTATCTGTAATCTTATATTCTCCTCTCGAATTAGCCACACTCAAATTGTTGTTACCTGTGCGCCCCCAACTAGCACGCCATTTCCAACGACTAACGATAGCTTCCAATGGTTTATAGAAGTTTTCCCGATGCATATTCCACCCAGCAGATACTCCCGGGAAAAATCCCCATTTATTATCTTCCGCAAATCGCGAAGAACCATCGGCACGCATACTAATAGAGAAAAGATATTTGCCATTATAATCATAATTTACACGTCCGAAATAACTCAAAGTGGCTTCCATTGTTTTAGTTGAACTTGCCCGCTGAGTACTATCTGCCGTTGCATTTAATGTCGGAATTAAATCTATGGAGGAACCACTGCCACTTGCAGAAAGCCTATAACTATAATCATGAGTATAGCTGGCACCTGCTACGACTCCAATATTATGATCTTTCACTTTCTTATCATACGAGAGCACTAAATCTCCCTGCAAATGCCTGTCAAAATTATGTTTGGCAGAAGCCGGACGAATTGTATTTCCGGTTGTTTCATTATCTGCCTGAAAATAATTTTCTATACCTTCCGTACCGAAATAATAGGCTGTAGGCTTTAATATCAAGCCAGGCAGAATATTCCAAATTGCACCTAATTGGAAAGTTGTCCTATATACATTGGTATCATCATAGTTAGTCTTATAATAAATTTCATGCAATCTGCTTCTGAAAGAAGAAATTCCTTCACCCGGAGCCGGAGTTCCATCTTCATAATACAAGCGGTAAGTTGGTGGAGTCAATATGCTTCGTGATATGGTATTAACTGTATTTCCACCTCCTACAGCATCTCTCACCTGCAAACTAGCTTTAGTAGACAGACTCCATGCTTCACTCAATTTATAGTTTCCATTAAACAAAACGCTGTAATTCTTATAATTCGTACCTCGAAGAATACCATCCTGATTCAAATATCTTAATCCTACATAATAGTTAATAGCTTCCGTCCCTCCACTAATGCTCAAATCTATTTCATGCTTCTGCCCAGTTGTAAAGGTGGCTTTCTGAAAGTCATTATCCTGAAAAATAAGTTGTTTACCTGTAACAGGATCTGCCATTGTCTGCCATCCTTCGTTTTCCAACAAGTTACTGACATAACCTTGACCATACTTTTGAAGATAAACATCCAAAAACTCAAGCGTATTCTTTGAGTTTCTAGGATTTCCGGTTGACATACCAAATGAACCGCTCAAAAATTTAGCCTGATCTTCTTTTCCATTATAAGTTAAGTCTGCCTGATTAAATTTGGCAATATTCGAACGAGATAATGTTATATAATCCCGTGCATTCAATAATGGGATTCGCTGAGGTTGTTGTTCCACTCCGTATGTGTATCGCAGACTCACAACAGGTTTCCCTTTCTGACCGGATTTAGTCTTGACAAGAATAATACCATTGGCTGCTCTGGAACCATAGATAGCAGTAGAAGCAGCATCTTTCAAGACCTCTATAGATTCTATATCTGCCGGATTCATATCTGATATATTTCTAAAACCTTGTGATATTATACCATCAATAATTATTAAAGGTGTATCACTTTCCGGCGAAGTTGAACTTCCTCCACGAATAAATAATTGAGGATCAGCTCCAGGCTGCCCACTAGAAATCTGTAAAGACAGACCAGGCACTTTTCCTTGTAACTGTAATAATGGATTCTGTCCGGGTGCCTTCTGGAATTCTTCCTTATTTATCTTAGAAATAGAATTGGTTATTAATGCCCTTGATTGTTTTCCATAGCCTATAGCTACAACTTCATCAAGCAATACAGAACTCTCTTTCAAAACAATGACAATATTTCTACGCCCTTTGACTGCAATTTCTTTTGTTTCCATTCCTACAAAAGAAACAATAAGAGTAGCGTCAGGAGAAACCATTATTGAGAATTCACCGGACGCATTGGTAATGGTACCTTTATCTACTCCTTTTACAGAAATTGAAACTCCGGGCAATTCTACCCCAGTTTGATCCTGTACTATACCAGAAACTTTAATTTCTTTAGAACTGATATCATCTGCTTGAATATTTAGGGAAATAAATAAAAAAGCAAATAACACCGATAATATTTTATTCGTATGCTTTATTGAGTTTTTCATAAAATATAAAATTAAAATTTGAAAATTAATCTTTCATATCAATTGTTTTAGGTCGCAGACAAGTGACCAGAATAACCAGCATAGCCAGTACCAATATAGCAAGCAGTGCAAAATCACGTCCCAGGTGTCCGGCATCCATTGATTCGCCTAAAAGGCTAGTAATAGCAGCTCCGGCAAATACACCACACATATTCATAATACCATAAGCGGTTGCCCTGTAACGTGCAGATACAAACTGACAAAGAATAGGCATATTATTTGCATCAAACATACCAAAACCTATTCCGAATAACACCGCTCCCATGACCAATGCAAAAATAGAATGACCATATCCGATAAACAGCAGGGAAGGTATGATAAGCCCCAAACCCAACGCACCGGTATAAACTCTTCCACGTACATTTTTTAATACCCATCGATCCGAGATGTATCCACCTGCCAATACTCCGAAGAGTGAAGATAAGGCTATAGAAATGGTAGACATAGGACCTGCTACTGAAATATCAATAGACAAGCTATCAGAAAAAAGAGTTGGTAACCAATTCTTTGCCGCCCATCCCGGAGTACCCGGCACACAGAAATAAAATAAGATAACCCAGAAGAAGACATTAGAGAATAACATTCCCAAGCTCTTCAATACCGGAATCTTTTTCATCTTCTGATTCTCCGAGACATTTCCTCTCTCTTTATCACGTAGGAAAAATGCCAGAATAATACCATAACCTACACCTATAATGCCAAACCAATGAAACGTGGTATGCCAGGAATAGATTGCTGCAAAAGTAGCTCCGAACCCACCAATAGCCTGTCCTACATATAATCCCGTCATATGTATTCCCACAGCCAGCGAACGAGTTTTATCTTTGTGAAAATCGGCAATCAGAGACAAAGCAGTAGGTAAATACAGTGCTTCACTAATTCCCATAATCCCACGCAACCAATAGAGTTGATTGAAAGTGGTGGCATAGCCCATCAGATAAGTAACTCCCGACCATACACACAGACTACCTACAATCAACCATTTACGGTTCACACGGTCACCGATAATACCCGACAAAGGACTCATCAGTCCGTATACCCACAGAAAGACAGCCATCAGACGACCAAAATTGGCAGCCGATTCCAATTCCCGGACATCCTCCATCATCGGAATTCGCATAGTGGAAAGCATTTGCCTGTCCATATAATTCAGCAAAGCAACACCCCACAATAGTCCGACTACTACCCAGGGATATATATTTGAAGTTTTATTATTCATGCCTGTTTACTTTAAAATCTCCGTTAAATCGATTTTTATAAAAGCTAAATCCGACTGACTGCTCTCATATAATATGCCTATTGAATTTTCATCTATGGACGTAATGCAGGAATATCCGGCACTGCGATATTGGTCGAAAAGAATCCAATGTTCCTTCGGCCAGGTCATTCCATCATCAAAACTCACTTTCAAAGTCAGTTTATCCCTTTTCCCATAATCATTCGGATTTACAAAGAGAAGCATGCTTTTCTTTTTTCCTTCTTCTATATATTCATGTCGGTGCAGGCTTGCCATACAGGTAGGTTCCACCAGTGCCTTTCTTGAAGTAGGATGTTCCTTCCAACTCGCTCCCAAATCGGTAGTCGTACAAATTCTCCGACCGTTCACCTCTTTATGTCCTCTGTTCCGGTTGTCACGCATGTTCAACATCAGGGCGCCATCATTCAATTGTACGACACTACATTCCGTTACATCCTGATATGCAGAGTTGCTGGTCACCCACGTCTTTCCGTGATCTTTACTATACGTAATATTTGAGAAAGGAAGTCCTTTTTCATCACGTCCCTGTGTGGGAAATACCAACGTGCCATCCTTCAACGTAATCCCTTGTCCCGGTGCCGGTGCAAACAGCCACCATTCAGGGTGTTTCGTCTTTGCGGTTATATTATCCGGAAAACTCCAGCTAAGACCGTCATCCGTACTTTTCGCTATCATAAACTGGCAGGTTTCTTTTAGTCCTGTTCCGGGTTGGGAGCCTTTTCCTTTCCATTGGTGTGTCCAGACCGTGCTACTTTCATTCAATCCTTCTATCCACTTGCCATCTTTATCCAGCAGGCCATGCATCCACAATCCGGCTACATAAATGTCACCTGTATTTTTATCGACTAGAATACAAGCATCGCTCACTCCATTGTATTTCTGCGGCAAGCCGCCCCATTCTCCCATATCTAATACAGTCTGAACAGGTTGCCAGGTCAATCCCTGATCCGTACTCCGATGAAGAGCAATGTCTATATTTCCTTGCAAATCACGAGAGTAGTCATAACGGGCATCAAAAATGGCTAACAAAGTTCCTTGATTGCTGGTAGCCAATCCCGGAATACGTGACGAAACACACCCATCCTGTCCTTTCTGCCGTACCGCTACTCCTACCCGCAAAGGTTTACTTCCTTTTTCCGAGATTTTCAGATTGCCTTTAGTCGTTTTAATCCGGTTACAGTTAAGCTGAATACGATGATCCAATGAAACCGTATCTTTCAACGTCACGGCTACCCAAAAAGACAAAGAATCCTGATTTACCTGTACTTTATCAGTAAATGATATTTTACGTGTAGCGGGAAGCGCTTTATATAGCAAACGGGATGTATCTATCAGTCCATTTTCTTGTGTACCATATATAGCAACAGAAACAACATCTGCCACATCTGTACTCCCTAATAAATCTAAATCTATTTGCTGAATGGTGTAAGGTTGATTGTCTGCCCTGATTAGAGTAACCTTTAATACAGGACTTGCCGGTTTCTTCACCAACACAGGAATTACCGGTCGTTCCAGCACCCATTTTATTTCTTTACCCAAAGACGTGGCTGGCAATACCAATAATAAAATCATTGAAAATATGATTAATATTTCCCTTCTTACTTTCATATTATTTTTATTTTAGGTAATTTTGAACGCATTTAACTAGATTTGAGGGGAATGACAGAAAGTAAAATAGCTAAACCCCAGCAATATACTTTTACTGTCATCTCCTCTTTTTATATCTAAAAATCGAAGAAATTTATTGCATCCAAATCACCTTTTAATTTGTCATACTCCTCAATTGAAAAAGGTTTAATCGGTAAACGACAACTGCCACAATCAATGCCTATTAATTTCATGATAGCTTTACCTCCACGTACGCCTCCACCATATTTAATGATAACTTCCACTGTACGTATAGATTTCATTTGCCAGGCACGTGCTGTTTCCACATCATTTTGCTTCATTGATTCAAAAATGGCATGGTAAACATTGGGAATATAATTATATGTACTTCCTACGCCTGCCACAGCTCCCATTGATAAACCTGCAATCAAAATCTCGTCAAAGCCATGCAGAACTTCAAACTTATGCTGCTCCAAATCGATGCAAGCCCCCATCTCCATCAGGTTATTATGAGTAAATTTAGTACCTACCAAGTTTGGTATTTTCTTCTTACCCTCTACCAAAAATCTATCTACCGGCAAATTAACCCCTGTGATCGACGGCATATTATAGTAATAGAAAGGCAGTCCACTGGCAGACCTACAAACCGGAGCAAAAAAATCGATCAACTCATCTACCGTTCCCGGCTTGAAAAAAGACGGAGCTATTGAAGCAATGGCATCGGCTCCTGCTTTTTCCGCATGACATGCCAATTCCATAGCACTCCGTTGACAGTTTGAACCTACATGGGCAATCACTTTGAACCGCTTACCAGCCGAAGCAACCCATTTTTCAAGAATTAATTTACGTTCATCAATCGTCAGCGAAGAGAATTCACCAGTCGTACCGCACACAAACACCCCTTTAATAGGAGTTGATGCGATCCAATCAGCATATTTTTCAATAATAGATAAATTTACATCCCCATTTTCATCCATTGGGGTGAAGGTGGCCGCAACCATACCTTCCAGTCTTTCATAATTGTTCATAATGCATTTAATTAGATTTGATATTTCATTTTATTTCTAGAAACTTCCTTTTAGAATAAATGGCGTCCGTATTCCCGGCTGTACCTCACCACTTACGATAAATACCTGATTCCCGGCAGAAACAACATTCGTAGTAACCGGAATGCGATAAGGACATTCGAGCGAATCTACCAGAGAATTCGTACTTGTACTGACTACTCGTAACTTGCGGCTGAATCCCGGATGCTCGGAAGATGTAGGAAGAATCTCTTCCACTCCCCCAAATAGCAGAATCTTATCCTCCCCGTATGGTATACCAGTCCCCGCCATTACAGGAAAAGAACCGATCATTTTACTCCATTTTCCAATGCCTGGCTCAAATACGTACCCCTCCGTATGTTCTACCATCGCCTCATCCGGAGCATAACTTCTTCCGCTGAAAAGATAAAATCGTTCCCCTTGAGCCACGCCTACTGCATAGGAAAGAGAAGGACCATTCCAATCCGGCATTTCTTGCCATCCTCTTTCTTTATGCATCAAATCAAGCATGTAAAAATGATGAGTCGACTGTTCATTTACCATAGTCTCTTGCCCCCCAGCAATATAAATACAGTTATCACCCATTGCTCCCGTTGCATTCGCCAACGGAACCGGCAAAGATGGATAACTGACAGAGTCTATCACAAATGAATCTTCTTCTTTCTTTATCAGGAAAACGTTATCACTACACTGCGTACGATCACACCCTCCAATACACAACAATCCTTCCGGCAGACTTATTGAAACTCCATAAGCAAGCGGGCGATCGAGAAAATCATCATAAACAGTCCATTTTCCCGTTTGTAAATCATAGCTATATAAAGTAGACCACCAAGTTTTCGTTCCTCCTTCCCAAGGATACTTGTCAGGAAAGTTAGCTCCGCCCAGCACAAGCAACTTTCCTTCCACTATCCCGGAATATGCACCTGCTAATCCGACGTTCTCCGGCATGCCGGCGCATCCTGGAAGCAGCAATGAGTTTTCCCATTGCACCTCTATCCTCTTTTCCTTTTTTCTCAAACAAGATGTATTCATAAACAATATTATTAAGGATAAACATAAAATGATGAAATGTAGTCTTTTCATATCCCTTCTACCTTTTCACTACTTTCTTTTTCTGCCATCAACTCCTGACTCCGATTGACCTTGAAAATCTTATAAACCTCAAAATGTCTTTCGATGGCATCCCGGTATCCTTTTTCATCCCCTTTTTTTATAAAATCCAGCAAATCAGCATGAGTAGCTATTTTACCACTTTTACTCATTTCTATATTTATAGGTTTCAAATAATCTTTGAATTTTTCTTTCACATAGACAAGTATAGGGTGAATGATTTCCTGAAATTCGGATATTATTTTATTTCCAGTGATTTTATATAGTTTCGTATGAAAAGCCGATTCACTGATTAATGCGTATTCATTATTCTCAAAAACAATTCCCATTTTCACTATCTCGCTTAATTCTTCGATGTCTTTAGGAGTTATCTTACGGAAAATATCGCTTGATATTCCTATTTCAAGTGCAATTCTGAAATCTAACAGATCTAAAATAGTTTCTTCACTCAAAACACGAGGATCTATCACTCTTTTCATCCCTCCTAAAATAGAAGGTTCGGTCAGAACCATTCCTTTGCGAGGACGTGCATGAATCAGCCCCATCATTTTCAAACGACTCAATGCTTCTCTGACAACACTCCTTGCAACTCCTAATTCTGCAGCCAGATTATTCTCATTGGGAATTGAATCTCCACGCCTTAAGTCATTCTTTTTAAAGTAAGTAAGCAGACTGTCTTCCACCTGATCGATTAATGTTGTTTGATTAATTTCTATCTTCATATTATTAGAATTTTACGATTTGTATTATTTGTCTGACAAATAATACAAATGCAATATTAAGGGATTTTTTTTAGAATACAATAATATTAGTATAGAAAAACACTCACTTATGCTGAAAAACATAATTTTCGGCACAGGACAAGAAACGTTCACTTGTTCAACACATTAGAAGATTATTCCCAAACATTGCATCAATTACTTGTCCGCCTCACATAAAACAAATACCTTTACTGCATAATTTTCATTATCCCCTTACAACAAAACAATTATTTTCTTATAGGAAAACAAATAGTTTTTTATAACAGGACAATAGACACCCTATAACAGGACGAGCAAAATTATACTAAGCAGTTTCATAAAAGCTACAGTAAAAAACAATAAAGAATACAGAGAATATATTTAATTATCAGAATAATGGCATATTACGACTTTAAGAAGAAACCGGCTCTCACTACAAAAGAGGGAGAAAAGGATGTGTTGTATCCCAGCATTGTATTTAACGGCACTATCAACACCAAACAACTATTGAAACAACTCGTTGCCCGCACCGGATACAAGCCGGGAGTGGTAGAAGGTACACTGATGGAACTTGTAGACCTCGTGGGAGAATACATAGGACAAGGCTACCGGGTAGAAGTAGGTGAGTTCGGTTATTTTTCCGGAAAGATAAAATCCCGACTGGTGAAAGATAAAAAAGATCTGCGTTCACCTTCCATTCAATTCAACGGAGTGAATTTCCTTGCTTCCAAAACATTCAAGAAGAAAGCAACGGGTAAACTGGAACGGGCTCAAAAACTATTTTTCCAAGCTTCAAGCCAACTGGATGACGAAGAACTGAAAAGAAGACTACTTGAACACGTCAACCGATATGGATTCATCACACGCACCACATATACCGAACTGACCGGACGACTGAAAAATAAAGCATTAGAGGATTTAAAGCGGTTTGCCAAAGAAGGCATAATCTGTAAAGTGGGACGTGGGAATCAAATGCTTTTTGTGAAAAACCAAGAGGATAGTCAAACAGAGCAGAATATATAACATAAAAAAAGGCTATCTATCCCAGACAGCCAATCTTTGTTAACCTTAAATCTAATACTATGAAAAATACACTACAAAGATACGAGCTTTTCGGTTATCTCCAAATTTTCAGGTCAAAGCAGTGTATCTTATAACATGGTTTAATAGAAACAACCAATCCGTTAACATTTAACATAAATCAATTGGATATTAACGAATATCCGCTCAATGAAACCAAACTGTTTTCATATCGTTATCTCACCATAAAACAAACCTTTCCTATACCTTAATTGTTCATTATATAAACGAATTTCACATGATATGAGCACCAAAGAACAATACTGGAAATATTCCCTCATCGTCATCATCCTATTTATGGGGATCATCATCTTCCGACAAATCACTCCATTCCTGGGAGGATTATTGGGAGCACTCACTATTTATATTCTCGTACGCGGACAGATGAGATATCTGGTAGAAAAACGAAAGCTAAAACGTAGCCTAAGTGCTTTACTGATTACCGCAGAAACTATTTTTGTCTTCCTTATTCCTTTGGGACTGACCGTCTGGATGGTAGTAAATAAACTACAAGATATCAATCTGGACCCACAAACGTATATCGCACCGATCCAACAAGTAGCCGAATTTATCAAAGAGAAAACAGGATATGATGTATTAGGAAAAGATACATTGACATTCATTGTCTCCATACTTCCCCGTATCGGACAAATCATAATGGAGAGTATCAGCAGTCTCGCCATCAACCTGTTCGTCATGATCTTTGTACTTTATTTCATGTTGATCGGAGGAAAAAAAATGGAAGCATACGTCAACGATATTCTGCCATTTAACGAGACCAATACTCAAGAAGTAATCCACGAAATCAATATGATTGTTCGTTCCAATGCCATCGGTATTCCCTTGCTGGCTATCATTCAGGGAGGAGTAGCCATGATCGGTTATCTCCTTTTCGGAGCACCCAACATATTGATGCTGGGATTTCTGACCTGCTTTGCAACCATTATTCCGATGGTAGGCACCGCACTGGTATGGTTTCCCGTAGCCGCTTACCTTGCCATAAGCGGAGACTGGTTTAATGCCATCGGAATTGCTGCTTATGGAGCCATCGTCGTATCACAGTCAGATAACCTGATCCGGTTTATTCTCCAAAAGAAAATGGCAGATACACATCCGCTTATCACCATTTTCGGAGTAGTCATCGGTCTGCCGTTATTTGGGTTCATGGGAGTGATCTTCGGCCCGTTATTGCTTTCGCTATTCTTTCTTTTTGTAGATATGTTTAAAAAAGAATATCTGGACTTACGAAATAACCTCCCGTCGAGATGACGGAACTACCGAAAAATTGTGTACTTTTGCCGTTGTAAAAACGACACTAAAATTTGATGGAAACATTTACATTCAATACTGTCGAACTGATTCTTTTATCAGCGGCAGGTATTCTTTTTATCATTCAGCTCATCTATTATTTTGGCCTGTACAATCGGATACATGCCCATAATAAGGCTGTACGCAAAGAAGAGGTACATTTTTCACGAGAACTGCCTCCACTTTCCGTAATTCTCTGCGCACGCAATGAGGCTGAAAACCTGCGTAAAATCCTGCCAGCCATTCTGGAACAGGATTATCCGCAATTCGAGGTGATTGTCATCAACGATGCTTCCACAGATGAAACCGAGGATATACTGGGAATGATGGAAGAAAAATATCCTCATCTTTACCATAGTTTTACCCCTGAAAGCGCACGTTATATCAGTCATAAAAAACTGGCCCTGACATTAGGCATTAAAGCCAGTAAACATGATTGGCTGGTATTTACAGAAACAAACTGTATGCCGGCAAGTAACCAGTGGTTAAAGTTGATGGCACGCAACTTCACTCCGCAGACTCAAATCGTATTGGGGTATAGCGGTTATGACCGTACAAAAGGATGGTTGCACAAACGTACCGCATTTGATACCCTCTTCCAATCTTTACGTTATCTGGGATTCGCTTTAGTTGGAAAACCATATATGGGTATCGGACGTAACTTAGCTTACCGAAAAGAGTTGTTTTTCCAACAGAAAGGATTCTCCAAATACCTGAACCTGCAACGTGGAGAGGATGACCTATTCATCAACCAGTTGGCAACTCCTTCAAATACCCGCGTCGAAACAGACATCAACGCCACCACACGGATAAATCCTGTGTACCGATACAAAGAATGGAAAGAGGAAAAAATAAGCTATATAGCGACCGCAAGATATTATCAGGGAATACAACGATACCTTTTGGGATTTGAGACTTTCTCCCGTCTGTTATTCTATGTTTCCTGTATAGCAGGCATCGCATCCGGCGTCCTCAATTCTCATTGGTTAGTCGCAGGCATCGTACTGTTAATCTGGTTACTACGCTTCATCATGCAAATTGTCGTTATTAACCAAACAGCCAAAGAAATGGGAGGAAACCGGAAATACTATTTCTCATTACCGGTATTCGACCTTCTCCAACCTATACAGTCGCTGAATTTCAAGATTTGCCGATTCTTTCGAGGAAAAGGAGATTTCATGAGAAGATGAATTCATGGAATCAACCGTTGCATATAAATAGCATCCGAACCATCATGATAATAGCATGGCTTTATTCCTGCCGGAATAAAGCCATTTTTCATATATAGCGCAATAGCGGCAGCGTTCGTCACCTTCACTTCCAAAGTAATTTTAGCAGCCTTACATTCGTTAGCTGTCCGAATCGTTTGGTCCATCAATGCTTGTCCCAATCCTTTCCCTCTGAAATCCGGATGGACAGCTATCGAATAGATCCTTAAATAATGAGTTCCACCATGGAATAATAAGGAGACATAAGCGATTACCCTATCCCCTTCCATCATTACATAGAAAGTTCCTTTCGAGCGGCTTATCAGATAAGCAAACTGTTCTTTCGAAAAGCTATCTTCCCGAAAACATTCCCATTCTATTTCCAAAATAGCAGGAATATCAATCTGCTGTGCTTTACGAACAAATAAACCCGTCTCCATCATCAATAATGTTTCGCCTCCAAGGCCTGTTCAAAATGATTCAGTAACCGGTAATACATTTCATCACCGATAATGGCATCTTCCAACCCATGGTCGATACTCGGATTATCATTGATCTCAATAACATAGGCTTTATCATCTACCATTTTCAGGTCGACTCCATACAATCCCTTTCCGATCAGATTCGCAGCTTTAACGGCTGTATCCAACACTACCCGAGGTACCTGATAAATAGGAATCGTATCTACCAGTCCGCAACGACTTCTGCCCGAATCATAGTGGCAGTAAATTTGCCAATGTCCTTTTGCCATATAATATTTGCAGGCATACAGCGGTACCCCATTCAACAGGCCGACACGCCAGTCAAACTCCGTAGGAGTAAATGCCTGCGCCAGCAAGATAGCCGACTTCTCAAAAAGCATCTTCAGACTTGCTTGCAGTTCTTCCTCATTCGAAACCTTTTTCATGCCAATGGAATAAGACCCATCCGGTATCTTCAGAATAAAAGGAGCCCCCACCTGTTCGCTGATCTGCTCAAACGAATGATCGTTTGACTGAAAAATCAGCGTTGACTTAGGAGCAGAAATTTTTTCCTTTTCAAAAAGTTCTTTCAGGTATACTTTGTTCGTACACCGGATGATGGAAAGCGGATCGTCAATAACGGCCATTCCGTTTTGTGCAGCCAATTGCGACAAATGGAATGTATAATGATTCAATGATGTTGTAGTACGAATGAACAAGGCATCAAATTCGAGCAAACGGATGGCGTCATCTTCCGTAATCATTTCCACATGAATATTCATCTTCTTGGCAACTTCTGCCAATTTATGCAAGGCACCTTTGTTGCTGGGCGGAAATTTTTCCTGTGGATCAACCAATACAGCTAAACTATAACGGGAAGCTTTCGCCGACTTAGGCGCACGCCATATTTTCTTATTAAAGTTATCCAATGTGTTGGCAAAGAAATCCTGCTCTTCATCATTGAGCCGATTCAGAGGAAGAAATTGAATACTTTCGATCTGATTTCTGGGATGAGTATTCAAAGCCACCCTCAATAATGGACAAGGGTAATTCTCAAAAATAAATCGTGCAATCCGTTCCAGACCTTTCTCTCTACATTTGCCAAAGTAAATGTTCAGATACCAAATGTCGTCTTTGACATTGTTCTTCTGTATCCACTGGTAACAGAGGGCTTGCAGACTACGATCCATCCGAACACCCGTCCCGGTCTCCAACTTGTTGATTATATCAACATCCGGAATAACTTTCTGTCCTCTCGTTTGAGCTAACAATGAACAGTAATACCCTTCAGAGTTATAACTGTAATCATCGCTAAGATTAATAACTAACTTCCGGTCTTTTTCTACCGGCTTGTTTTTCAGATAGTCGGAAACAGTCAGGACACTACTTGTCTCGTAATACGGTTTCCAGTCATCCAGATTATCCAACAGGATTAACACATTATTCATAATAGTTAGAAATTAAACCTACAAGAGGATATTAAGTAAATTGGGCGCAAATATAGACATATTATTCACTCCACATCACGCAACGGACTAAATTATTTTTGCAGTAGAAAACGGGTAGAAAAAAAGAGGATTATTCGTATCTCATGGAGCTTGCCGGATTGATCTTAGTGATTAAAAAAGAGGGGCCAATCAGCATCAATACAGAGGCAAACAAAGTGCCTAGATTAATCAATACGAAAAGTAAAATATTAAAAGAAACCGGAACTGTATCTACGTAATAAGTCTCCGGATCAAGTTTGAAGAGTCCGAATTGAGATTGAAGAATACAGAATGCCAAACCAATAGCATTGCCCCAAAGCATGCCTTTGCCAATCAAAAAGACTGCAAACCAAAGAAAGGTTCTGCGAATCGTGAAATTATTGGCTCCTAATGCTTTTAAAATCCCAATCATATTGGTGCGTTCGATGATAATAATCAGTAAACCGGAAATCATGGTGAAGCCGGCAACTCCTATCATCAAAATCAGAATCACCCATACGTTCAAATCCAATAAATCAAGCCAGGCAAAGATTTGAGGATTCAGTTGTTCGATGTTACGCACATAATACACACCTCCCAGTTCATCTTGCCTGTTGTCAATATCAGTTGCGATCTCATAGGTTATATCTTCCAGTTTATCATAATCTTTCACCTGTAATTCCACACCGGTCACCTGTTCCGGTTGCCAACCGTTCAAGCGATTCACCAGATTAAGATCCGTCAGTAAAAAGAGGTTGTCGTATTCGGAGAAGTTCGTCTGATAAATTCCGGCAATCGTCAGGCGACGAGCGCGAATATCATCCTGTATATAATAGGTATATATCTTATCTCCCAGTTTCAACTTCATTTTAGTTGCCAACGCTTTCGAGATAAGCACTTGATTGGTAGATACTGAATCACTGAAAACAGGAATCTTCCCTTCTACCAAATACTCTTTTATAAAATGGGGGTCGAACTCCGGACCTACCCCTTTTAACACCATTCCTTGAAAAGCGTCATCGGTCTTAATCATACCCGGTTTGGTAGAGAAACGCTGCACATGGCTTATCTCCGGATAATCAGCAAGAGCAGTCATCATACTGTCTCCTACCGCAATCGGATGAGTTTCGTAAGAACTGACCGCATCCAGATTAGTTATCTGAATATGCGACCCGAATCCTATGACTTTATTTCTCACCTCACTTTTAAACCCGATAACTACCGCCACCGCAATAATCATCACAGCCAAGCCAATAGCAATACCCGCCATGGCAATGAGGACCGCAGGACGTGACACCTGCTTTCCGCCATCGCTTTCACGATAGATACGCCGGGCTATGAAAAGTGATAGAGACATTGGGTTAAGTATTAAGTATAAAGTATTAAGTATTAGACATAAAGTATTAGGCAATTATACACACGAGCAAACACACAAGAAGCTACGGTTAATACTTAATACCTAATACTTAATACTTAAATTTCATTCTGTTCTTCCCGGATATGCTTCCAAAGCCTTCTGCAAGACAAAAAGCGCACGGGTTAAATCTTCTTTCTTCAATACGTAAGCAATACGAACTTCATTGATGCCGGAACCCGGAGTGGTATAGAAACCGGAAGCCGGAGCCATGAATACCGTCTGACCTTCATATTCAAAATCAGAGAGACACCATGCACAGAACTTGTCGGAATCATCTACCGGGAGTTTCGCTACTGTATAGAAAGCTCCCATCGGGATGGGTGAATAAACACCGGGAATACGGTTCAAACCGTCAATCAGGCATTTACGACGTTCTACATATTCATCATACGTTTCACGAGAATACTCTTCCGGAGCATCCAAAGAGGCCTCTGCAGCAATCTGTCCGATCAATGGAGGACTCAAACGAGCCTGGCAGAACTTCATGACAGCATCGCGTATCTCCTTGTTTTTGGTTATCAACGCACCAATACGAATACCACATTCTGAATAACGTTTGGATACGGAGTCAATTAATACCACATTATTCTCAATACCTTCCAAATGGCAGGCAGAGATATAAGGAGAACCGGTATATATAAATTCACGATATACTTCATCGGAGAAAAGGAACAAATCGTACTTCTTTACAAGGTCACGAATCTGATTCATTTCACGACGGGTATACAAATAACCGGTAGGATTGTTGGGATTACAAATAAGAATCGCTTTGGTACGCTCATTAATCAGTTCTTCAAACTTCTCTACTTTCGGAAGAGAAAAGCCCTCTTCAATGGTCGTAGCAATGGTGCGGATCTTTGCTCCGGCAGAGATTGCAAATGCCATATAGTTAGCATAAGCCGGTTCCGGAACAATTATTTCATCTCCCGGATTCAGGCAGGAAAGGAAGGAAAAAAGTACGGCTTCCGAACCTCCTGATGTAATGATTATATCGTCTGCTGTAAGGTTGATATTGAATTTCGCATAATATCCTACTAATTTCTCGCGATAGCTACGATAACCGGCACTTGGACTATACTCCAATACCTTCCGGTCAATATTGCGTATCGCGTCAATCGCGGCCTGAGGAGTGGGCAGATCAGGCTGTCCGATGTTCAGGTGAAACACATGGACTCCACGTTGCTTGGCAGCGTCTGCCAAAGGAGCCAGCTTTCTGATAGGAGATGCAGGCATCTCGTTTCCGCGAATGGATATGGTTGGCATAATTTTAACTACAAATTACTTAATTACTATTTACTTTTTCTACTTGGAGCTGCAAATGTACGCAATAATTTGAATACAGAGACATAAAAACTTTAAAAACCTTAGCAAGGTTAAAATCGTTATGGTAATTTGAAAAGAAAGCTATACATTTGTCATACGGAAAACTTAAAACAATATCATAATGACCATACACCTTATCTCATTTGCTTCAATCCTTCACAAACAAGTCTCGCTACGTAGCTCACACGAAGCTATTTTAAGCGAAATTGAAAAATATTATACCGTAAAGCTCGTCGATTATCAAGATATGGACAAGCTTAGTAGTGATGATTTCAAAATCATTTTTATCGCTACCGGTGGGGTGGAAAGACTGGTCATACAGCAATTCGAAAACCTCCCCCGCCCTGCCATTTTACTGGCAGACGGCATGCAGAACTCTCTTGCTGCCGCATTGGAAATCTCCACATGGTTACGGGGACGTGGAATGAAGAGCGAAATACTACATGGCGAATTACCTGCTATCATCCTGCGTATTCATACACTATATAATAATTTCCGTGCACAACGTTCCTTATTCGGCAAACGTATCGGAGTCATCGGAACTCCTTCTTCCTGGTTAGTTGCCAGTAACGTAGACTACCTGTTGGCAAAACGTCGTTGGGGAATTGAATATGTAGATATTCCATTGGAACGGATTTATGAACAATTTCAACAAATAACGGATGAGCAAGTCGGAGCATCATGTGCAGCTGTAGCATCGCAAGCTCTTGCCTGCCGCGAAGGAACTCCCGAAGATTTAATCAAATCCATGCGGCTGTACCGGGCAATAAAAAAGGTATGTCAGGAAGAAAATCTGGAAGCACTGACATTGAGCTGCTTTAAATTGATTGAACAAATCGACACTACCGGATGCGTGGCATTATCTTTATTGAATGATGACGGGATAATAGCAGGTTGCGAAGGCGATCTTCAATCTGTATTTACGCTATTAGCAGTGAAAGCGCTTACGGGCAAGGACGGATTTATGGCAAATCCTTCCATGATTAATTCCCGTACGAACGAGCTGATATTAGCACACTGCACCATAGGACTCAAACAAACGGAGAGATACATTATCCGCAATCATTTTGAAACAGAAAAAGGAATTGCCATACAAGGGTTACTTCCAACAGGAGACGTAACGATTATAAAATGCGGCGGTGAATGTCTGGACGAATATTACTTATCTACTGGAACATTGACTGAAAATACCAATTATATTAATATGTGCCGCACGCAAGTACGCATCCGCATGAATACTCCAGCCGAGTATTTTCTGAAGAATCCATTGGGAAATCATCATATTATGCTTCATGGTAACTATGAAGATACATTGAACGAGTTTTTCCAGGCAAATGCTTGCAAAAGAACTGAATAACATCTCAAAACATCCTTAAAGAAAGCGCCTCCTTAATAAACAAAATAAATTACCAGTTTATTAAGGAGGCACTTTGGAGATTGACTAAATTCTATTTCTTTATTCTATTTCTCTTTCTTCCCATTTTCCGTTATGCCACTCTGCAACTGAAGTAAAGCCTGTCTTCTTCAAAGCAGCTAATGCTTCGGAGCGTCCATTATTAATCCGTTCCGGATAATGCGCATCACTGTTTACCTGTACTCTGATACCCAGTTCTTTCAGGAATGAAAAATATCGTTTATTGGGATAGAATGTTCCTAAATCGTGATAAGATTTAGTGTTTATTTCAACGATATAGCCATATTCGGCAATGGCGGTGAAATATTTGCGAACCAACGCATCATACCACGGTTCATCCAATAATCCCGGACGATAACAGGAAGCATTATAATGCATCTTGTCAGCATGACCGACAATATCAAATCCTCCCAATTCTACCATACGAAGCAGATTCTTATAGTAAAGACGGACTACATAATCCAAGTCACCATCGAAGTGCTTGTCTATCAATTGACGGAAAAGATCTGCCGGAGTATCAATATCTACGATTTTTCCTTCCGGAGAGTACAACATATGTACGGAACCTATCCGGTAGTCAAGTGGTAGTTTTTGAAAACAGGGTAAAGAAGGGTTGCTTTCTTCGTTCAGGTAATCTATTTCAAGACCAATGGCAAGCTCTATTTTATCTGCATATTTCTTCTTCAGACGGGAAAATTCGGAAAGGTAATCATCCATTCTATCCCACTCCATCGTCCATGCAGTAGAAAACGGCAGTGGAGCATGGGAAGAAATGCCATAGGAAGTAAATCCTTCACTGATAGCAAAACGAATAAAATCTTCCATATTGGCGCGTCCGTCACAATACAGACAGTGGCTATGATAATTGGTTAGGTTTGTCATACAAGGTTATATGTTGTCCGGGATATATTATCAAAGTTATTATCATTATCAGACTATTCTAGTGATACAATGGCACAAATCAGCCTTCTATTTCACTAAGTTCCAGCCATCGCATTGTTTTCTCATCAATCAGGTCATTGACTTCAGGCAAACGTTTCGATTTCTCTGTCAATTCGTCAACAGAAAGGGTACCGCTACATAAGAGTTCTTCAATCTGCACTTTTTCTGTTTCTAATTCTGCTATCTCCTTTTCCAATTGCTCGAACTCTCGTTTTTCCTTGAAACTCATCTTCCGTTTGTCGTTCAAACGAACACGGGCAGTCTTTTCTTCCTGCGGCTTTTCAGCTTCTTTCTCCTTTTGAGCTTTCGCGTCTTTCCAGTCACGATAGTCGCTATAGTTTCCGGGGAAGTCGCGAATATCTCCCTGTCCATTGAATACCATCAAATGGTCTACTACCTTATCCATAAAGTAGCGGTCGTGAGAAACAACAATCACACAACCTTTGAAATTTTGAAGATATTCTTCAAGCACGTTCAGAGTGATAATATCGAGGTCGTTGGTAGGTTCGTCAAGCACCAGGAAGTTAGGGTTACGCATCAGGATGGTACACAGATAAAGACGACGACGCTCGCCCCCACTCAACTTATAGACATAGCTATGTTGCGTTTCGGGAGTAAACAGAAAATGCTGTAAGAATTGCGAAGCAGTCAGTTTCTTTCCATTCCCCAGTTCAATCACTTCGGCAATATCCTGCACTACATCAATCACCTTCATTTGTTCATCAAACTGAAGGCCATCCTGCGAGTAATAGCCGAAACGAACAGTTTCACCAACATCCACCGTTCCACTGTTAGGCGCAACCTGCCCCATTAATATCTTGATAAAAGTAGATTTACCTGTCCCGTTATTTCCCACAATGCCCATCTTTTCATAGCGGGCAAAGATATAAGAAAAATCATCCAGTATCTTCAAGTCACCGAAGCTCTTAAACAAGTGATCGGCCTCGAATATCTTACTACCGATATAGGATGCTTTCACTTCCAGCTTCACATTATCATTGTTGAAACGTTGCTTTGCCACCTTTTCCAATTCATAAAAAGCATCTTCCCGGTAACGGGCTTTATGCCCGCGTGCCTGCGGCATCCGGCGCATCCAGTCGAGTTCCGTACGGTAAAGGTTGTTGGCACGTTCTATTTCTACACTTTTAGCTTCGATACGTTCCTGACGTTTCTCGAGATAATAACTGTAGTTACCTTTATATTGGTAGATTTGTTGATTGTCTATTTCGATAATCTCCGAACAAACACGATCAAGGAAATAACGGTCGTGCGTCACCATCAGCAAACTAAGATTGGTACGACGCAGGTAATCTTCCAGCCATTCGGTCATATCCAAGTCCAGGTGATTGGTTGGCTCATCAAGGATAAGCAGATCCGGCTCGGTAATCAACGCATTGGCTAAAGCAACGCGCTTCAACTGTCCACCGGACAGTTGCTTCACTTTTTGGTCGAAGTTGCGGATTTTGAGTTGCGAAAGAATTTGTTTGGCTTTCTGTTCATATTCCCAGGCTTTCTCCTGATCCATACGCGCCAGAAGATTTTCCAATCCCGGATGACCTTCAGTCTCCATGCAACGTTCATACTCTTTTATCAGTTCCACGGTACTGTTACCGTGATGGAAACAGGCTTCAAGCACGGTCAACTCTTCGGGATACTGTGGATCTTGTTCCAGATAATCCACCCGAAGGTCACGCCGGAAAACAATGTTACCGCTATCATAACCTTCTTTTCCGGCGATTATATTCAATAAAGTAGTTTTTCCGCTGCCGTTCTTCGCTATCAATCCTACACGCTGGCCTTCAGCAATGCCAAAAGATATATTTTCAAAAAGAACCAAGTCACCGAAGGACTTGGTCAGGTTATCTATCTGTAAATAAGGTACAGCCACGTAATTTAGTAATTAGTTGGTTAGTGATTAGTGATTAATAATCACGGATTTATACTCTTCAATAATGTCGCAAGGTTCTCCAGCCTTTACTTTACTCCATGCCAGTTTCAACGGGTCGATGATACGGTCTTTATATTGTAATACAGGAGCTTCCCGGTTACCGTCAATCAACGTTTTCCATTCCATACCTTCCACTTCATTCGTCAGAATTATACAGACTGTGATGCCGATTGCCAACCATTCCTCTTTCTTTTTCGAGCCAATCTTACCGCTATTAATCACTTGCTGAAGTTTCTCCAGGTCTTCTTCTATTCCCTGAAAATCTTTTTTCAATTCCTGCTTCACGGTGGATACCACCCATTCGTACGCTTCATTAATCAAATAGATTTCAGAAAGACGGGCCGGGATCAGTTCAGCAGGATACTTCTGCCCTTCTTTGCGTACCTCCAAAGTAGCGATTACATCTTCCGCCTCCTTCACAACTCCGCCTTTAGGTACAGTAAAAGAACATTCGAAAGCAATATCGTCAACTCCTGTAATCCACAAATGGGAAGTATAATACGTCCCCTCCTCCTGAAACATTTCTTTGCTATACGCACATTCCCACGTTCCGACTTTCACCAACGAAGCCGAATCATTCTCTTTCAGTTCCTGCCGGATGACGTCTTTACCATAACCGGCTTTTCCTTTAAATGCGGATATACGAAAATTTCCCGTCCATACTTCGGGATTATAGAAAAGAAAAGAGCCTTCGCCATCTTCAAACTCATTCCAGTCTGATGGATAGTTCATAGAAAACCATGCTCCGGGAGAGATAAATTTCTTGCCTTGCATCCTTTTATATTAAAAATGATTACTTGGGCAAAAATACGAATTAATAATGAAGAATGAAGAACGAAGAATGAAGAATTTTGCTGCGCTATGCAAGTATACCGCAAGGATATTCTTCATTCTTCATTTTTAATTCTTCATTTTCCTATCGGCTGTATTTTCCTCCGCACTTCTTTAGAAATCTCCAAAAACATATAATTCAACTTTCCGGAATGGATTCCTTCTTCGTTTTCCTTATACTTCTTATTAGCATACTGCTTCGATTTCTCGAAAGTCAGTAACGACATCTCATTCTGTGATTTGCCTACCATTGTAGAATCCAGTTGTTCATCCGGGAAAAAATCATCCAGATCGACATCACCAATCATCGTTGTCTCCAGGAAGTTTTTATTCGTGTGCGAATTATCCGTATAGTATCCTACAAACATGTGCCCCGGTGTACGTACCAGGATAGGATCAATATTAATGGCGCGAAGCAACGACGCAAACAACACACTCCCATCCACACAATTAATCTGTGAAGATTCCAGTGCATCATCAAACGTACGGACACGCTGCGAGAAAACAACATTGCTCGAAAGGCTGGTATTGGAAACAGAACTATAACGGAATTTACGTTTCTGCAATATATTCCAAAGAGCATACACCTGCTTGTCTACCGCCCCTTTAGCCTTACTTTGATAACCGAGAAAGCGATTAACAATCCGAGTATTCAATGCCTCGCGAAGCAACTGATCGATCATCGGATTCTCTTCATTGACATAAGCCGCAAAGAAAATACTGGTATCGTGAAATTTAGTTCCGTTGGCCACATACCCCAACAGACACTCATTGATGCTACGCACTGAAAAAGTACGCACCCGTTGTCCCAAATCTTTTCCGTTCATCTCCACTGTGATGGCTACGCTTACCGGCTCTGCCTGCACCTCATTTTTCAGTGCCTCATAATTCCAGATGATATCAGGATAAATCGTATATTCCGTTCTGGGCTTGTTTAATACAAATTCCGACACCGAGCGGGAGAAAAAAGGCGTTTCGGCTACTTCAATCCGCACACGACTATAAGCTGTCTTCGATTTCAACCGAACGGCAATACACGACTTCGGATTTCCCAAAGACGTCGAATCCGACGGAACAATCACTTGTGCATCAGTGGTGGCAACAGACAGAATCGCCGAAGGAAATATATTTCCTCCCAGATCGTCTACAATCTCAAAACCGGAATTGAATGAAGTATATTTAAACACAGACATACCGCCAAGGAGAATTAACAGTACCACAACAGATCCTATTATTTCCTTCCGATGTCGTTTTAAGTCAATTTTTATCATTATTTGTAGTTTCTATAGTCAAACATTTCTATTGTATCTCGCTAACAAAGATAACAAATAGCGAGCGTTTTTTCCTCTTACAATCAACAAAAACTTCCATATTCCGTATCAATTCCCGGAATTCACAGAATGTAACACGATTGTAACGTCTGTTTCATCTGCCCGTAACAAAGTCTCCTCATCTTTGCAAAGGATAAAATAAAAACGTAACTTTGTCATATCACATTAATACATATATCTTATGAACGATTACCGTATTTTAGTTGTCGACGATGAAGAAGACCTCTGTGAGATTCTGAAATTCAATCTTGAAAACGAAGGTTATGAGGTTGATACAGCAAACTCTGCCGAAGAGGCAATGAAGATGGATATCAGCAGTTATCACTTAATTCTCCTCGATGTGATGATGGGAGAAATCTCCGGTTTCAAAATGGCCAACATCTTGAAGAAAGAAAAAAAAACAGCAAAAGTGCCTATCATCTTTATCACGGCAAAAGATACTGAAAACGATACTGTGACCGGATTCAATCTGGGAGCAGACGATTATATTTCGAAACCTTTCTCCCTGCGTGAAGTCATTGCCCGTGTGAAAGCAGTATTAAGACGTACGGTAACAACGGAAACGGAAAGAGCCCCCGAACGTCTTACTTATCAGTCGCTCGTTATTGACATCACAAAGAAGAAAGTAAGTATCGACGATGAAGAAGTGCCATTGACTAAAAAAGAATTTGAAATATTGCTTCTACTGGTACAGAATAAGGGACGCGTATTCTCACGTGAAGACATTCTGGCCCGTATCTGGAGTGACGAAGTGTATGTGCTCGACCGTACCATCGACGTAAACATCACCCGTTTACGTAAAAAGATAGGTATATACGGCAAACGTATTGTCACCCGTCTCGGATATGGATACTGTTTTGAAGCTGAATAAGTAATAATACCGAATTAAGCAATTATTATGAACCTGCCTGTAACTCAAAAACATTTTCTTTCTTTCAGCCGGAAGCTGTTCCTTTCGGTTATTTCACTCTTTCTGGTATTTGCCATTTGTTTTATTGCGTACCAGTATCAACGTGAACGGGAATATAAAATAGAACTGCTGAATACAAAACTGCAAGATTACAACAGCAGACTCTACGAACAATTGGAAGAGCAACCTCTTGATAGCGAAATAATCAGCGGTTATATCAACAAACATATTCTGGAAGACTTGCGTGTGACCCTTATTGATGCAGAAGGAAATGTTGTTTACGACAGTTATCCAAATCATAATAACCAAATAGAAAACCATCTGAATCGTCCGGAAGTACAGAAAGCAATAAAGCATGGTAACGGATATGACGTACGTCGTACTTCGGAAACAACCGGAGTTCCCTATTTTTATTCGGCCACTCGTTATAAAGATTATATTGTCCGTTCGGCTTTGCCTTATAATGTCAGCCTCATCAACAACCTGCAAGCAGACCCGCACTATCTATGGTTTACCATCATCGTGACCTTATTATTAATGATTATCTTCTATAAATTCACCAACAAACTGGGCACTTCCATCAGCCAGCTCCGTGAATTTGCCATGCGTGCCGACCGAAACGAGCCTATCGAAATGGCTATGCAATCCGCTTTTCCACATAATGAACTGGGAGAAATCTCACAACACATCATCCAAATCTACAAACGATTGCACGAAACCAAAGAAGCTCTCTACATCGAACGTGAAAAGCTAATCACTCATCTCCAAATCTCGCACGAAGGATTAGGAGTATTCACAAAAGACAAGAAAGAAATTCTAGTCAACAATCTTTTCACCCAATACAGTAACCTGATTTCGGATTCCAACCTGGAAACAACGGAAGAAGTCTTTGCCATCAACGAACTAAAAGAGATTATTCATTTTATCAATAAGAATCAGCAGGAACGCTCGAGAGGAAAAGGCGAAAAACGAATGTCAGTTACCATCAACAAGAACGGGCGGACATTTATCGTAGAATGTATCATCTTCCAGGATGCCAGCTTTGAGATTTCCATCAACGACGTCACCCAGGAAGAAGAACAAGTAAGACTCAAACGCCAACTGACTCAAAATATTGCCCATGAGTTGAAGACTCCTGTCAGCAGTATTCAAGGATATCTGGAAACCATTGTCAGCAACGAGAATATTCCACGTGAAAAGATAAACGTATTCCTCGAACGTTGTTATGCACAAAGCAATCGTTTGAGCCGGCTGCTACGCGACATCTCCGTACTCACCCGCATGGACGAAGCCGCCAGCATGATTGATATGGAACGAGTGGATATTAGTGTACTTGTCGGAAATATTATCAATGAAGTATCTCTGGAACTCGACGAAAAGCATATCACAGTAATCAACTCTCTGAAAAAGAGCATACAAGTCAAAGGTAATTATTCATTGTTATATTCCATCTTCCGCAACCTGATGGACAATGCCATCGCATACGCCGGAAGCAATATTCAGATAAATATCAACTGTTTCCGTGAAGATGAGAATTTCTACTATTTCAGCTTCGCCGACACTGGTATAGGTGTATCACCCGAACATCTGAACCGTCTCTTCGAACGCTTCTACCGAGTAGATAAAGGTCGCTCACGCAAACTAGGCGGAACAGGATTGGGACTGGCTATTGTAAAGAACGCCGTTATTATCCACGGCGGCAACATCTCCGCCAAGAACAATCAGGGAGGCGGACTTGAGTTTGTATTTACACTGGCAAAGGAGAAATAGAGGGGTAGCTACATTTTAAAACATTTCCCGAATCATTACTTCGGCTTCCTTCATCCAAGATTTCTCTCATAACACGACACCTTCATTGGTGACGTTAATATAAAAAGGGAGGGGGTAAATGGGCAGCTCTCCCAAAGTTTTTTGAGCGTGACTATCGGGCTGATAGAGACTCCGGTTTTCAGTTCCAGTTCGTAAAGTGGCAGTGTGATAGATTCTTCGTCCTTCAATGTCATTTTCTCGCCGTCGAGCAGGATAAGCAGATCAATATCACTGTCGCTACGCGCTTCGTTCCTTGCTTGCGAACCATATAAAATAGTTTTTGCCGTAGGAGCCACGCGACGTATAATCTCTCTTATTTGTTTCGTTTCATAAATTTTCCATTTATTATAATCAATGCTACGGGCAAAGATAACAATTCCGGTGCAGATTGTTCTGTCAAGAACCGATTATTTCCCCCGGCACACAAAGAAAGATTCGTTTCTCTCATCCGGCAGCAGGCTACAGCAGCGGCGAGTGAAAACGAATCTTTCATCTTAAAGGGTCGTGCGGCAATGCCGGAAGGAGCCTTTGGCAATACAGAAAAGTCCTTTTGCGGTGCAGGAACCCGTCCTTTTTATAGCACCGGAAAAGCATCCGGCTTTATGCTGCCGGATCGGGAGCCTCTCCTCCCCCTTCACCACCACCGCCACCTTCGCTGGGAGTAGTGGATTTTCCGCCCCATTCTTCCCAGAAGATATTGGAATCGACGAGGGAACGGGTGGTAACCTGGTTGTTGGATGAACGGCTCGTTTCAGGGATGAAGCGGACACGGACGCCGGTGATTTGCTTGGCAGTCACTTTGTCGGGGGAGTCCACTCCATTGCCCGAAGCAACGGCTGTGTAGTAGAATGTGCCCACGCCGTCGAGTTTGACGGTGCGGCCGTCTGCCATGTAGCTACCTAATACGCTGCCAAGGGACTTGAGCACGGCAAAGGTGTCGGCAGGGCTTACGGTGGATTCAATGGCAAGACGTTTTGCCACTTCGTCCGTCGTGACAGGTTTGCCAACGGTGATGGATTGCGGATACCACATTCCATTGATTTTCTGTTTTACTTTCTTGAAGAATCCCATAAGTTGATGTTTTTTACCTCTTCCCTGCCGCATCCCGATAGGACTAATACTCGGTGACGGACTTTGCTTATCTCGGTGACGACCTTTGCCTACCTCGGTGTCGGACTTAGCCTACCTCAGTGACGACCTTTGTCTGTCCGTGTCTGCAAGCATTTCCTGATGAGGTGCTGCAAGAAGGAAGCGTGATTAATAAATGTTGCGAATTATCTCAATTATCATATTTGCCGTTCCCCTCCGTATTCCGCCAGCGCGCAAAGCAGTTCGCCCAGTGCAAGGCCGCCGTTGAAGGCTGACACGTAGTTCTGCGTGTCGGTCACGTCCTCGTTGAAATGGTTGAGACGGTCGGTGATGGGGGAAAGGAAGAAGATGGCACGGGGCTGGCTCATACGGTTGTCTCCATCGCACGGGGTGTTTATCAGGTCGGGGAATGGCAATACAGCGGGACGCAGTTTGGGGTTGGTCAGGGCGTTGAGCACGGGTTCCGTTTCCCAGTTTTTGTTGATGATGACGAGTATCTTTTTCATAAGTGTGATGTTTTTTATGGTTTTTACTTTAGGCAGTTGCATCACTTCCGGCAATTGCTTGTTTCTAAGTGTTGGTATTTGAATATACCGAAGTCCTTTTTCCGAGTCAGCGATAAGAAAAACAGACTTCGGAGTTAATGAAAATACTTCCTGCCTCCTAGTCGATCATTTATTCAAATCCTTCAAAGGCTACATTAAGGTCCCACAAAGCTCCGGAAAGAATAAATACGGCGGTGCGATTGGCATGGGGTCATAGGTCAACCACGTCGAACCATATACATCACTGTGTGCGCTGATAGCAGCATAGGCGGTCACCAAATCACCAGGGAATATATACCCATCCTTACGAGATTGCTTTTTTTCTGCATCTCCGATATGATCGTTAAGGTCAATCATACCGCTTTGTCCAACGTCAAAATTGTCAGTAGCACCACATTTGTAGTATGCTTCTGAATCTGAAGCCACTTTTACGTATCCTTTTAGCATGGTTATTGCTCCAGCCTGATTTTTTAATTTAATTTTGCTGATACTTTCCATAAATTTAAATTTTAAAAGTTGTACATTCTTGTTTCGCCGTTTCCTTGTTTAACTCCTTTCTTTAGCGGAAACGGAATAAGGTTATTGTATTTATTAACGGTCACCCGAATGGTCACGTACTGTCGGTAGAACTTCGGGTGCTATCCTCCCCTCCGGCGGAAACAAGTCCTCCGGGAAGGGGAATACTTTTGTGCACCTTGCAAGGGTAATGCGAAGCACAAGGCTTAGTTGACTGTTTTCTTCACCAGCACCGGATAACTGCCGTTCGTGCCGGCTTGCCATTGGTAGTCGTAATCGGCGACGTATGTGTTCATCGCATTGATGACATCATAATCATTTGCCCCGACGGCATCGGTGAAATGACCGTTGTATCCTACGTTGATGCCGCCTCCGTTTTCGATTGTACCGCAAGGAGAGTCATCCCTGATACCCGCCAGTTCCTGCCAGTAGCAGCCTTGTATTGTGGTGTCATTATAAGTATATCCGGCGATACCGCCTTTGATAGCTGTTCCGGTAAGGCTCATTTCGGTAACCACACTGTAGCAGGAGATGATTTTTCCGGCTGAACCGGAGATTCCCACTAGTCCGGCAATGCCTCCGCCGTGAACTGTTCCATTATTAGGATGTGTAGCGGAAATCGTGCCCTCGAAGCTACAAAAGGCAATACAAGTACCATTGTACATGCGTCCAACTATGCCTCCACAATTTACCATATCCCAATTACTGGTCACCCCCGGAGTAACCCGTCCTTTAATGTTCAGATGCTTTATTATAGTATTTCTGCCGGAGGCTCGTGCAAAAAATCCACTGCTGCTTACATTATCACCCGTTGCGTTCATTCCCCGTACAGTATGGCCCTGACCGTCAAAAACACCGTAAAAGTTAGATATAACACGATCATATCCTATCGGAGTCCAATCCTTTCCGTTCAGGTCGATATCTGTTGCCAGCTTGTAGGTGGCACACTGGTAGGACTCGTTTGTTACGTTCATTTCCACATTGTTACTCATCAAATAATGCAGGGCAGCGAGCTGGCGGGCAGCGGTGATGGTGAATACGTGGTCACGGCCACTGCTGGCGTTAGCTCCGGAAGATTCTGTGCCCATCCACGCTTTGGCTTCTTCTACGGAAGTGGGGTACTTACCGTCCCATATCGGGTCGATGTTATGTTCTACGTCCGTTGTCTCCCACTCGCTGTCGATATCTACAGTCATGTTTACGGCCTTGGACGGAGCGTCCTGCGCCAAGATGAGGGTACCGGCGGCATTGATGCGATGGTTGCGCTTGATGGGTATTCCGGCAGGGATGGTGACCTTGTTCAGCACTTTGCCGGATTCGGCCGTTGCCGCAAATTCCAGACTGATCTCCGGCATAGTACCGTCGGTATTGGCAAGGATGTAGTTGGAGAAAAGCACTTTACAGGGGATATCGTTGATGGTGATGTCTTCGCCGAAGCCGGCGTTTCCTGATCCGTAAACATTTGCGAAAGACGCTGTCCCCGAAACAATACCGGTAGAAACGTCTAGTGTAGTGAGTACATTGTATTTAAACTCCACCGATTTGCAGTAAGCGAAGTTCGTTGTACTCTTCTCCGCAATGGTCAGTTTGGCGACCGCACGGGTAAGGGTGGCTGCCAAATCTTTCAGTGCCGTCGCTTCTTTGGTGAACGGCTTGGCGGCAAAGAAAGCATCCTGCTTTTCAAACTTAACATCCATCGCCATCACCCTTACCTCTTTCAGTCCGGTGGCATTGTTTGTCTCGTACCATCTATCGGCGTAATGTTGTACATCGGATAATCCGGCAATGGCGGTAGCCTGGGCAACTGCGTTTTTACCTACATAGTCCGCCCAAAGCAACGCATGATACTCTCCGTTATCAAGTTCGAATGTGAAGTCGATTTTTTCGGCTCCGGCAGCCGGGCATACTTCCTTACGGACTTTCAGCGTGGTCAGTTCCTCGTCCCATATTTCGAGAATGCAGCGCAGTTTATACTGGTCGTCGGGAGCCTCGGGCAGAGCTGCACGGCTTTGCGGATTTGGCTGCACAAAGTCGACGGGCAGCGATGCGGTAATACTCACCATTTTATTATTCGCATTTTGCAACGTATCGGTTTCGTTCTGGCTGCAAGAGGTTATCATCCCTATAAGAGCGATAATCCAAAGGTAAAGATGATACTTTTTCATGTTCTTAGCATTTTGATTTTTAACTTATTGGTAATTCACTCGTTGTATCAATGTAACAGACCATCGAGGTCTACGTCAATGTCTCCTTCAAATCCGGGGTCGATGTCCACGCCTCCCTGCATCTCGTTGGTGAGGAAATGGGCACGGACGGTGGTAAGGTGTCCCCGTCTGTAGGGCACTTCCAGTCCCGTGGTACGGCTGATGACGTTGCCGCGGCTATCTTGTATCTCCATCGTGAGTTTGACAAACGATTCCGCACCGTTCACAAACACGAAATCCGTACCTATGGTGCACTCCTCGCTTCCATCGTCGGGTACAATGAGCGGCACGGTGTACTGTACGCCCGTACGCGAGTCGGCAGGGCGTCCGGTCAGTACGTTGAACACCGTGGGAAGGTAGAAACCGTAGGCAAAGGTGATTGTATAGGCGTCGTCTCCCTCACCGTTACGTTGCCGCCGGGTCTTGCATAGGAATTCCTTTACATCGGTGGCTATCAGTTCGTATTTTGCCAGCGGTCGCACCATATCCACTTTGACTTGTACTTTGGCGTTCCATTCCTCCCGATACGGGCGCAGGTCGAGGGCGACGGTTCCGTAAAGGCAATCACGATAGTCGGTGTAACCTATGTAGGGGTCGGTGCAGGCAATATATTGCAAATTCTCCGTATTATAATAGAAGTCGGTGTCCGTGCCTGCTACGACGTAGTCCGTCCATACGGCGAGGGTGTATTCCACGGCGTGCAGTTTCAGCCGGATGGGCAGCGTTATTTTCCCGTCGCTGGCTTCTCGTTCGGCATTGTCCATGACGGTCACTTGCCGGGCTGCCGGTTTGCCGTCGCGCCATGCTTCGATGATGAAGCGGCGGCGGTAATCCGTTTGTTCTCCGGCACGGGCTTTTGTGATTCCGCGGTGTGCCTTGTTGGTGATGATTTCCAGTGGTAGGAGTTCGAGGTCGAGGGTCACTTCGGTACTGACCTCTACAAGCGTGGGGTCGATGCCTTCCTCACCGTCCGGTGTCATCGTGGGATAGTCGTGTACACAAGCGGCAAGGACGGTTGCCAACATGAAGGTGATAAATCCTATAGCATATTTCTGTTTCATAAGCCGTTACTTTTTAAGGTTGAAGCGATAGACGATAGAAAGCCCCATGCGGGTGATGCCCCAGTAGTTCTTCGTCCGTGTGTCTATCCGTGCGCCGTTGTCTATATTATAATAGGTGTCGTACTTCATGTTGGCATAGCCTGCACCGAGGGTAAATTCTCCCGCCCAATGTCCGCCGAGCGGCAACAGATAACCATAGCTGACGCCCGCGCCCAGCAATGGACGGTCGGCGTCTTGATAACGGTCGCGATTCCACTTCACATTGAACCAGCCTACGTGGGCATGAAGACCGAAGAAATGTCCCGAGCCGGGCTTCGAGAGCCAGTAACGGGCTTCGGGTTGCAGGGTGAAGGTCTTCACGGTGTGTTTGTTGCTGATGTGCCACGGACACCACAATATCGGCAACTCTACGGAAAGATGCTTGCCGACCTGCACTTCCGCCGCCACGTTCATAATCGTACCCGCCCAAGCGGCAAGGTTGGTTTTCACGCCAAGGTAACGACCGTTGGCGGGAAGTGAAGGCGAGGTAGCTGTAGAGGTGGAAGCGGTGGAAGAAGAAGGAGTAACTGAAGCAGAAGAAGCAACCGAAGTAGAAAGAGCAGTAGCTGCATCGGGTGCAACAGGTGCAGTAGCTGCATCCGGCACAACAGCCGTGGCAGCCACGGCGGAAGAGTCAACAGGCTCTTTGTCTCCCTGCAAGGCAACCGGAAGGGCTTCCTGTTGTTCCTGTCGCCTCGCCGCACTTGCAGGCTCTTGCCGGTTTTGCGGAATCTCGCTTTGGCAATCTTGGAAACCTCGGCAACCTACCACGACGACTTCTCCCCACAAGGGATGAGCCAACGGGTGGTTGAGTGTCCGGAAATGCCGCTCGCGCAGTCCGTAGTGGTCGATAAGATAGCCTTTCAGATTGTTGGCACGCCAGTAGGCGGCGCGCAGATTCGACTTTTCATCGTCCCAACTGCCGGAATAGCTCTGCACGTAGAGGGTGTCCTGACGTTTACGAAAGGTGTGCAGCCGTTTCTTCAACTTCCGCAACGACAGTCGGTTGTCCGCATATTCCGTCTTGAACATCCGGATACGTGAAGGATAGCTGAAAATAATCAGGCTGTCTGCCGAAGGTGAGGAAAGGACGGCAGCATCCGGCTGACCGCGCAAGGGAACAACCGATAGACATAGCAAAAATGCCAGTACGAAGTAACGGAATGTACTCCACGCTACGTTTTGTTTGTTTTTCATTCTCATACCTGTAACATAAGATTACAAAAATTTATATACAAGAAAGGCGTAAGTGTCCGTATGCTTATCCGTCAATCGGGGCCTTCGCACTGCCCATACCGTAGATAAGCAACAGAACACTCACGCCATTGGCGTATATAAAGCTTGTGTATCGTCCCCCTCCCCTCTCCGGACGGAGGGGGAAGTGGGGGCGCAAACAGGCATCCATATAAACAATGGAACGTGAGCATTTGTTGCATTCATCTTCACGGTGACAAGTCAAAGGTGCGAAGTTTGATTGACGAAGATGATATTCTTCAAACGCTTTCCGTTATCTAAAAATCACGCCCTCTCTCACAAGGGCAGTGACAAAGATAAAGAAAAGCCGAAAAACAGCAAACAATATAGGCTAAACTTTTATTCGCCGGGGCAAAAATAATTATTTCAGCCCGACGAAGGACAAAATGGGAATGGACAGATTCATGGACAAAATAGAGAAGAGGCTGTCAGGAAAAGGCTTGGCGCATACAAACAGTAAGGGCGACCCGTTTTTTAACGAGCCGCCCTTACTGTTTGTTATCTATTTTTTCACAATGCCTCAATTTCTTCAGCAGTGAGTCCCGTACATTCTGAAATTAAATCGATAGCCAAACCTTTGGATTTCATCATACGGGCGGACGATTCTTTTCCTCTCAACATACCTTTCTGTTCGGCAAAGTCCAACGTATTGAAATAATCGTTATAAACTTTCCATTCCTTCTCATATTGAGCTCTTTCCTCCGGAGTCATATTCGCTTTGGAGGCCATCTTCTCAAGTCGTTCAAAAACGGCTTTACGTGCCTTGAAAGGCATTCTATCAAGTGTATCCATATGCTTTAATACATAAATCCATCGTTCAAAATCGTTACTACACTCATCCTCTTCTTTGTCAAAGTTAGGCAGTTCGATAAAAATCTGCCGAAACTTGTTATTGAAAAGCTGTCCTGTATCCCGGTCGGAAAGGATTACATCAGTCCTTATCTTCGCAGGCATGTCCTTGTCAATCACAAAGTTCATAAAAAACACTCCGTATACAGCATCCAACCGGAAGTCCCAAGGACCGCTTTTAGCTTGTTGCGTAATCGCACGAGAGAGGTAGAAGAGAGCACGATCTTTAAAGTAAGGTTGCTCACGATTCTGCATTTCTACGATTATCCGTTCACCTGTGTCAGTCATACAGTAGATATCATAGATAATCCCCCGTTCTGTTTTTACTTCCGGCTGCTGTTCGTTGTTAAGGAACTGGATGTCGGTAATCACGTGCTCTCCAGAGAGCAAATCGTTCAAGAAGTCGATTAATAACTCCTTTTCTACCTCTCTGCCGAATAAAAACTTAAAGCCATAGTCGGTAAAGGGATTAATAAATCTTCCCATTATTAATGTATTGGTTGTGTATATTGACAACAAAGATAGACATTTTTTGTTTAATGATGAAAGTTCCGGGTTAATATTGCTGAATGACTGAAAGAACCGATTCTATAAATCTTCCCCTACCATAATGTGACGGATTTCCGCATCAGTGTCCGAACCTTCGGGCAGACCAAGCTTCACACGGATGCGGTATCGGGTTTTGGACACACTTGCCACGCTGATGCCGAGCGTCCGCGCCAGTTCTTCGTTGGATTGCTTGAGCAGAACCAACATACAAAACAGTTCCTCGCTACGTGTCACCGCCGGACAGGCTTCACGAAGATGCAGCAGCGCCGACGGGTAGACGGACAAAAAGGCGTTACGGAAATCCTCTTCTTCCTTACGGGTGAGCAAGTGGGATTGCAGGCTTTCCATCACGCTGTCAAGTTCGCACGTGTTGCGGTGGCGCGCCTGGATATCAGAAAGCTGGCGGATAAGGGAACGGTTGCGTTCGTACAAGTCCTGACGGGCGGCTATCAGTTCGTGAAGCCTGCTTTCCTGATCACGCAACCGTTCGTCAGCCCGCTCATGTTCCTGCGCCTCGAGCTGCCACCGGAGCCGCAGATTGCGGTGGCGCATCACCATCCAGCCGGCTATAAAAAAGACAAGTAGCAATGTACACACTCCGGCTATGAAATACACATGCAACAGGGTATCCTGAAGACGGACTTCGGCAGTCAGCAGACGATTCTCCTGTTCTTTCTTCTGTGTTTCGAAACGGATATTTGCCGATGCCAACTGGCGTATCTTGTCTTTGCGGGTCACCGAATCTCTCATCATCCGATATTCGGGAAAGACAGTAAGCATATCCACCGCCCGCCCCGTGTGGCGATAGCCTTCCATTAACAATTCCGCCGCTTCCGAAGCAGGGTGAAGCTCGGATATATCTTTCAACTCGCCAATAGATTTCCGAAGCAGGGGGATTGCCTCCAACCATTTACCGACGCGGACAAGGGTGGCACCGTAATAATAGTCATAATATGGCAGGCGATGACGGGGAACTTTACCTTCAAGTGCGGCAAAGCCTCTCAAAGCCACATTCACAGAGTCGGGAAAGGCGGCAAGATAATACATCCGATCTATCTGCACCATCAAATGATAGTAGTCGTTCTTCGTCCGGTCAAAGCAACTGTCGGCCTGCGCAAGAACCAGGAGTGCGGAGTCGGGGCGATTCAGATTGTTGTGTATCTCCGCCTTCGCAATGAAGAAACGACCTATCAAGTTATTGTCAACTTCGGCACGTGCCGGCTCGCCCGTTCCTACGGCACAATAGCGAAACGCTTCATCATAGAGCCCGAGCAGGCGGTAGGCTTCCGTCAGAATCTCCGCCGCCACCAGCTTGCCGTGATAGCTGCCCGACTTCTCACATAGACGGATAGCTTCACGACAGAGGGAGATACTTTCTTCATACTTCCCCTGCTGAAGGTATATATCGGCAAGCCGCCCGATAGCTTGCGGATAAAGCCAATAGTTGCTTAGGCCCGAGCGTTCTGCCACTCGGCAGGCTCTACGCAAAGCGGACTCGGCACGAGTGCTGATAGTGTCGACACCCATATAAGTGATGCCTGCCGTAGCTGTACAAAATATCTCGCTCAACGGGTCGTTGTTCTCATCTTTCAGTGCCATCGCTCGGTTGAGATAGTCCACCGCCTCCGCATGGCGGTCGAGCGCCATAAGCATCTGCGCCTTTACCACCCACAGTTCCCTGCGGCAATAACGGGAGACAACAGGGTGTTTCGCCCGCTCCAACGAATCAAAATACTGATAGCCGGACTCAAAGTTCATCATCAGATTGAAGTATATCATTAACCGGCGGAGAGATTCGGAAGATAAACGGCGCAATTCTTCGGTAGTGAGCACATCGTCCACCGGAAGCCGGAACACGGAATCTAGCGGCGGGAAAGCCAGCCTTTCCTTCTCCTCCTTAATCAAGCGGATACCACGCCCCAATGTACAAAGACTGTTGGCATAGAACGTGGGAGAAACGGCAGGATGTTCCCGCTGCATGTCAGAAGGTCGGTTGCAACTCCACACAGCCGTCAGCATAAAAAAAACGAAGAATATGTAGGTGGATTTAATCATAGATATGCATTGTATGTTTGTTTGCCGACACAAATATAGCATTTTCATTAAAACAGTACATTTTCACACATAGTTTTTTTATCTTTGCTCACCGATAGTAAATTGAAAACAATTCAGCAAGTTATGAGAACAAATATAAATCTTATCCCAGTCTTCTGTATTCTACTGCTTTGCGCTTGCAAAAGCGGGAATGCATCCAGCCAAAACTCCAAAGAAGCTCCCAAAGATACCATCACCTCCTTTACGCTACCTGCCATCCCGCCAATGCTGACAGCACCCGAGCTACGGGCAGATTTCCTAGTAAAGCACTATTGGGATAACGTAAACTTTGCCGATACCAATTATGTCCATCATCCCGAAGTAACCGAACAAGCTTGGGCGGACTATTGTGATATACTGAACCATGTTCCATTGGAAACTGCACAGCAAGCTATGCAGAAAACAATCGAACGGACAAATGTGAATAAGAAAGTATTCACTTACATCACCGACTTGGCAGACAAATATCTGTACGACCCTAACTCCCCGATGCGTAACGAAGAGTTTTATATCCCTGTACTGGATGCCATATTGGCTTCTCCCGTACTGGAAGAAATAGAAAAGGTACGTCCCAAAGCCCGTCGCGAACTGGCTCAGAAAAACCGTATCGGAACCAAAGCACTGAATTTTAACTATACATTAGCTTCCGGCGCACAGGGTTCTCTTTATCAACAAAAATCGGACTATACCTTATTATTTATCAATAACCCGGGATGCCATGCCTGCACGGAGACAATCGAAGCATTAAAAAACGCCCCTATCATCAATCAACTTCTGGAACAAAAGAGACTAACAGTCCTCTCCATTTATCCCGACGAAGAGTTGGACGAATGGCGAAAACACCTAAATGAATTCCCAAAAGAATGGGTTAACGGATATGATAAGACCTTTGCTATCAAGGAACAACAACTGTATGACTTGAAAGCCATCCCTACCCTCTACCTTCTAAACAAGGATAAGACAGTACTTCTGAAAGATGCTCCCGCGCAAACCATCGAAGAATACCTGCTAATGAAAGGCGAACAATAAGCCCCCACGCCGCCCACACACGTGCCCATGCCACACCGCCCACGCCGCATGGTCTCCCGGCCTCGTTTTTTCAGCGTCAAGCGCAGGTGTTTTCTTCGGCGTCAAAAAGGGCAGACTGTTTGAGCGTAGCGAGTTTCTGCCCTTTAGCCGAAGGAAGCACCGGAGTAGCTGAAAAAACGCAGCCTTGATTCTTTCTTTTTGGTTCTTTCTCTTTCGTATCAAGACGAAAGAAAAAGAACATCTCTTTGGAAAAAACAAATAAACTCCCTATCTTTGTCGCGCATTGGTTTGCGACTCCCACGCGGGGGAAGCAATTAAAAGGGAATCAGGTGCAAGTCCTGAACAGTCCCGCTGCTGTAAGTTCCATACAAGTTACAAGCAATTCACTCATTGCCACTGGAGACCAATCCGGGAAGGCGTTTGTAACAGGAATAAGTCAGAAGACCTACCATGCAAATAAGTTTCACTGCTTTCGAGGAAAAAGCGTTGAGTCTAATGAACCGGACAAGTCGTCTATCATTTCATTCATCACTCTGATTCAGAGAAAGTGTGTTAAAACGGATAAACTCTGCCAAGTTTATTTATGCGTGTCCGGTCGAAGGGATTTCGCCCGGACACTTTTAAACAGTAACAGACTGAAAAAGGAATAAATGAAGAAAAGAACATTTAATAAAGTGATCTTTGCAGCATTCAGCTGCCAATTCTTATCCATACCACTTTTTGCACAACAGCAAAAGGTAGATACGACACATACATATTCTATTCCCGAAATAACAGTATCAGATATCTACCAGACTCGCGAAGTACGCTCAACCGCTCCCCTGCAAGTCTTCTCCAAAGACGCCCTGAAAAACCTGCACGCCCTGCAAGTCTCCGACGCGGTGAAACACTTTGCCGGAGTAACCGTAAAAGATTACGGAGGTATCGGCGGACTGAAAACAGTATCCATACGAAGCCTGGGAGCCCAACATACCGCTGTCGGTTATGACGGGATCACCCTGACCGACTGCCAAACCGGACAAATAGATATCGGGCGTTTCTCGCTCGACAACGTAGACCGCCTTTCTCTAAACAACGGGCAAAGCGATAACATCTTCCAACCTGCCCGCTTCTTCGCGTCAGCAGGCATATTGAATATACAGACACTCACGCCACTATTCACCAAAGGCAAAAAGACCAATATAGCCGGAGCTTTCAAAACCGGCTCCTGGGGATTAATCAATCCCTCCCTGCTACTGGAGCAACAAATCAATAAGACATGGAGCATGTCAGCCAATGGCGAATGGATGTCCTCCGACGGACATTATCCGTACACACTACATTATGGAAATGCGGCAGAAGACCTGTCCTCACGTGAAAAACGAAAGAATACAGACGTACAGACATTCCGTGCCGAAGCCGGACTTTACGGCAACTTCTCCGATAAAGAACAATGGCGGTTGAAAGCCTACTACTTTCAGTCCTCCCGGGGACTACCCAAAGCTACAACCTTCTATAACGACCATTCCACACAACACTTGTGGGATAAAAACACATTCATACAAAGTCAATACAAGAAAGAATTCAGCCGGCAATGGGTGTTCCAAACCTCTGCCAAGTGGAATTGGAGCTATCAACGTTATCTGGACCCCGATACCAAGAACTCTTTAAAGAAAACAGAAAACAGCTATTACCAGCAGGAATATTACCTTTCCGCTTCTGTACTATACAGACTGTTGAGCAACCTCTCTTTCTCACTTTCCACAGATGGAAGCATCAACACCATGAACGCCGATCTAGCCAACTTTGTACACCCCACACGTTACTCATGGCTAACAGCATTCGCCGGAAAATACGTAAATGACTGGTTAACAATCTCCGCATCCGCATTGGCAACCGTTATCAATGAAGATGTGAAAAAAGGCGGTAGTGCCGGCAATCACCGTAAGCTAACCCCTTATGTAAGTGCCGCTTTCAAACCTTTCCAGCATGAAGAATTCCGCATCCGCTTCTTCTATAAAGACATTTTCCGTCTGGCAAGTTTCAACGACTTATATTACGAAGAAGTAGGCAACACCCAACTAAAGCCGGAAAAGGCCAAACAATACAACATCGGACTGACATACAATAAAAATGTATGCCCGTTCCTACCCTATCTGTCAGTAACCGTTGACGCCTATTATAACAAAGTGACAGATAAAATTATCGCCTACCCTACCAAAAACCTTGCCGTATGGAGCATGAAGAATCTGGGTGAAGTTGACATCAAAGGCATTGATGCCACAGGAAGCCTGTCCCTCCAACCTTGGGATAAAATACGCATCAACCTCTCGGGTAACTACACATACCAACGAGCATTAGATGTCACCCCGCCCGATCCGAACACGTATGAATCGACATACAAACATCAAATAGCCTACACTCCCCGCGTCTCCGCTTCGGGACAGGCAGGCGTCGAAACACCGTGGATCAATCTGTCTTATTCATTCCTTTTTTCCGGAAAACGCTATGCATTAGGACAAAACATTGCCGAAAACCGATTGGATAGTTATAGCGACCACAGCATTTCTGCAAACCGTGACTTTCAGATCAGAAAAATCACTACCTCTTTCAGCGTGGAAGTATTGAACCTGATGGATAAGAATTACGAGATTGTGAAATATTTCCCAATGCCCGGACGATCCGTAAGGGCGACAATAAGAATAAGATATTAACTATTATAAAGTAAGATATTGACGTGAAAAGGAAACTAATATATATATTCTCGTGCTGGCTGTCATCCATAATCTTATTCGTGGCATGTGATGATATGGAGGACAAACCCTTCACATCAGGCATTATAGGCGATCCGACAGAAACGGGTACCGCCGAACTATATGTATTATGCGAAGGACTGTTCAATCAGAACAATAGCTCGCTGGCACGTTTTTCTTTCGGCAACCAGCAAATGGTTCGTGACTATTTCAAAGCAGTCAACCGCCGGGGATTAGGAGACACAGCCAATGACATGGCCATCTACGGAAGCAAGATATATGTGATAGTCAATATCTCCAGTACGGTAGAAGTGATAGACTTTCGTACGGGAAGCTCATTGAAACAGATTCAGATGTTGACAGAAAACGGAAGTTCCCGTCAACCACGCTACATCGCTTTTCACAAAGAAAAGGCATACGTATGTTCATACGATGGAACCGTTGCACGTATAGACACAACCTCCCTATCCATAGAAGCTATCACATCAGTGGGACGCAACCCCGACGGTATTTGTGTACAAAACGAAAAGTTGTATATTTCCAATTCCGGCGGGTTGGACTATTCATCAGGACTGGGTGTAGACAACACGGTATCTGTTGTCGATATTGCCACATTTAAAGAAAGTAGCAAACTAACAGTAGGCCCGAATCCCGGTAAAATAGTAGCAGGTCCGGACGAAACCGTTTATGTAGCCACCCGTGGCGAAGATGTAGAAGCCGGCGATTATAACTTCGTCAAGATAGACTGCCGGACAAACAAAGTCACTCAATCTAACGAGAAAGTACAAAACTTTGCCATCGATGGAGAGATTGCCTATCTATACAATTACAATTATAACACACAGACCTCTTCTATCAAGATGTTCAATCTGAAAACAGAAGAGACAATCCGTGAGAATTTCATAACTGACGGAACAGTGATAAAAACGCCATACAGCATCAATATCAATCCTTACAGCAACAATGTATATATCACCGAAGCCCGTGATTACACCACCTATGGAGACTTACTTTGTTTCAACCAACAAGGACAACTCATGTTCCGTCTGAACAACATCGGACTTAATCCGAATACTATTGCATTCAGTGACAAAGCCTCACAAAGCGATATTGATGACAACGATGATGATAAGGAAAATCCTCTGGCCTTCGCCAATAAAGTATGGGAATATCGCCCTGCTCCCGGACAGTTTATCAACACTACCACTTCAGCATATAAGGAGGGCTTTACTTATGATGATATACTAGAAGAAGCAACCCGCAGAATTCAGCAAAAATCACTCCTTACATTGGGAGGATTCGGTGGTTACATTGTTTTAGGATTCCCACAATCCATTCCGAATGTAACAGGAGAGTATGACTTCAAGATAAAAGGCAATGCTTACTATAACTCCAAAACCGGAACAGGAGCATTGGGCGGAAGTGCAGAACCGGGAATCGTATTTGTATCTAAAGATGTAAATGGCAATGGAAAGCCTGACGATGAGTGGTATGAATTGAAAGGAAGCGAATACGGGAAAGACACAGAAACACGCGGATATGAGATAACCTATCACCGCCCGAATCCAGCCAACCTAAAAGTTTTTTGGAAAGACAATCAAGGCAACGAAGGATATATCTTCCGCAACAGTTTCCATAACCAAGAATCATATTATCCACTTTGGATAGAAAGTGATGAAATCACATTCCAGGGAACACGTCTAAAAGATAATGCCGTCCCGGAAAACGGATTATGGGTAGGATATTGCTATCCGTGGGGATATGCAGACAACCATCCTAACAGCAAGGAAGGAAGTAATTTCAAGATAGATTGGGCTGTGGATAGTAATGGCAGTCCGGTAGACTTGGATCAAATCGACTTCGTGAAGATTATGACCGCAGTCAATCAGGATGCAGGACAAATGGGTGAAATATCAACCGAAGTTACCACCATTGAGAACTTACATTTCAAGAAATAATCAATAATTAATTAATAACTAAAATCAGAAAAGAACATGAAGAAATTATCTTTATTATTACTGTTATCAGTATTTGTATTTTGTGGCTGTAGCGATGATGACGATACAAAAACATACGTGCTTAGCCTGCCCAATTACGAAACTCATACACTTGATATGGGCGATCAAGAAAATCCGGATGATTCATGGTCTGTTAGTAGCGACTGGGGGACAACTAACTACAAATATAATCTATTAACTGACGCTAGTGGTATCTTTGAATTTGACTGTGTATCTTCAACATACGGTTTCTATTCAGATAGTTTTGCATTTACAAATTGTACAGAAAAAGATTGCCCAGACTTCGCAACTTATGATTATCGCGCTATCACTAAAAAAGGAGTAATCAATAATACATACGTTATCGTGGGAGCTGCCGGATATAAAATTGGAAAGAATTCTGATAAAGAAGCTGCAATCCGTTTCAGAGACCACGACAATTCAAACAAATTGGAATCCTATAGAGTAAAAGGACTATATTTAACAAACTGTGTCTATGCTTACAATAGTATGAAGGAAGGTAGTTCTATATTCGAAGGAAAAGATAAATTTGGAAATACAGATTCTTTCAAAATCATCATCTATAATATGGATAAAACTCAAAGTGTAGAGTGCACTTTAGGTGAAGGAACCCAATTTGTAACTACATGGAAATGGGTAGACCTAACTTCATTAGGCGAAACAGAGGGATTGAAATTCAATATCAAGACCACCAAAGAAGACCAATGGGGTGCAATGACCCCAACCTATTTCTGTCTTGACGGTATCACTATTGAAGACTAAATAACCAACTTGTTTGATTGGTTGAGATTAAACATCAATCGACCGCATAATTTTAAAGGGCCGGATATTCTTTTAAGAAATCCGGCTCTCTTTCTATCTACTCACTACATTTTGATATATTACCAGCCCATAGAGAAGTAAACCCAATAACTCTCACTAACAAAAAGACACTATATATTTGTTAATCACACAAATTTTAGCTACATTCGTCGTTCAAAACTATTAAATCTACGACAATGGAATTACCTTTTGCTGAATCATGGAAAATAAAGATGGTAGAACCCATCCGGAAAAGCACACGTGAAGAACGCGAGCAATGGATTAAAGAAGCACATTATAATGTCTTTCAACTCAAATCAGAACAAGTTTATATCGATCTCATCACCGATTCCGGAACCGGAGCGATGAGCGACCGTCAATGGGCAGGAATGATGCTAGGCGATGAAAGTTACGCCGGAGCAACCTCTTTCTTTAAGTTGAAAGAGATGATTACGAAACTGACAGGATTTGAATATATCATACCGACCCATCAAGGACGTGCCGCAGAAAATGTGCTTTTCTCTTATCTCGTGCATGAAGGAGACATTGTACCCGGAAACTCACATTTTGACACCACCAAAGGACACATCGAAGGACGCCATGCCACCGCATTAGACTGCACTATCGATGCAGCAAAACATACCCAACTGGAAATCCCGTTCAAAGGAAATGTAGACCCAGATAAATTGCAGAAAGCCTTAACAGAATATGCAGAACGAATTCCTTTTATCATCGTAACCATCACCAACAATACAGCCGGAGGACAACCCGTATCCATGCAAAACCTGCATGAAGTACGTGCCATTGCTGACAAATACGGCAAACCCGTACTTTTCGACTCTGCACGCTTTGCTGAAAACGCCTATTTTATCAAAATGCGCGAAGAAGGCTATCAAGACAAAACCATCAAAGAAATCACACGGGAAATGTTCTCTCTAGCCGATGGCATGACAATGAGTGCCAAGAAAGACGGAATCGTCAATATGGGTGGATTTATCGCCACACGACGTTCAGACTGGTATGAAGGCGCAAAAGGTTTCTGCGTACAATACGAAGGCTATCTCACCTATGGAGGAATGAACGGACGGGACATGAACGCTCTTACCATCGGCTTGGATGAAAACACCGAATTCGACAATCTCGAAACACGTATCAAGCAGGTGGAATACCTTGCAAAGAAACTGGATGAATACGGAATCCCTTACCAACGACCGGCCGGAGGCCACGCCATCTTCATTGATACACCTAAAGTACTGACGCACGTTCCCAAAGAAGAATTCCCGGCACAGACGCTGACCATAGAACTTTATTTGGAAGCCGGTATCCGTGGATGCGAGATCGGTTATATCCTTGCCGACCGTGATCCGATAACTCATGAAAATCGTTTTAACGGTCTTGATTTACTCCGCCTCGCCATTCCCCGCAGAGTATATACAGACAATCATATGAATGTAATAGCCGCTGCTCTCAAAAATGTATATGAACGTAGAGAAAGCATCACTCACGGAGTGCGTATCGCCTGGGAAGCGCCTTTAATGAGACATTTCACAGTTCAATTGGAAAGATTATAAACTTAGAAAAAATAACAAATATCAGTTGAAGAAGTAATAGAAAGGGATTGAAAAGACCAGTGCCAGTATGAACGGGCAATACTTTCTCCATTAACAAGAATAATTGTTTGCATAAAACAAAAGTGTTTCCCAAGTGTTTATATTATAATCGAACTTAATACGTAAAATTATGGCAGAAGATTATAAATTAATAGACAACGAAGAAAAACATCGATATGAATTTCAGATCGATGGCAAAATAGCCGAAATAGACTATATCAAATCAAACAATGGAGAAATATACCTTGTACATACAGAAGTACCCGCCTCATTAGGCGGCAAGGGAGTAGGATCACAACTTGCAGAAAAAGCACTGACAGACATTGAACGACAAGGTTTACGCCTGGTACCGCTTTGCCCGTTTGTAGCCGGATATATTCACAAACATCCGGAATGGAAGCGCATTGTAATGCGTGGTATTCATATTAAATAAATACAGATATGGAAAAGAAAATAGAATACACCAATGGTGAACTGACCATTGTATGGAAACCGGAATTATGCCAGCATGCCGGAATATGTGTAAAGATGCTACCCAATGTCTATCATCCTAAAGAAAGACCCTGGGTGCAAATAGAAAATGCGACAACGGAAGAATTAATTACACAAATCAGTAAATGTCCGTCAGGAGCATTGAGCTACCGACTTAACAAAAAAGAGAAGTAAACCAACCATAAAAGAACCTGTCTGAAAAGCCGTGAGTTCATAAAATCATGAGGGCGTCCGAATATAAAGTGAACCCCGAAAGTCATACAAAAACTTTCGGGGTTTATTTATTATGTCAAGACATCACACATTACAAAGAAAAGAGAAACAGGTAGAGGCACTTCATTTCCTCCCCCATTCAACTCAATGTCCATGTCAGTACAAAGTCCGGGCAGATACGATAACCGACAGAGTAAAGTTCCTGCTGCTCCGTCGCCAACTCCTGAACCTGAAACGTTCCTTGCTCTTGAGGAATAAAATGCGTCAAACGGAGTTTACGAAGGTCAGCGTCAGCGTTTTCCATCCGCTTAAAAACAGCTTCTTTTGCCGACCAATGCAATAACAGTCCCCAAGTCATATCTCCCTGATAAGGTTCCGTTTGTTCATCAGAACGGATATACCTATCAGATACCTTGTGAACGCGTTGAGCATATTGCTCAATATCAATGCCTGCCGGAGTGAAAGAAGCAAGCATCACAGCTACATAACCTTTCGTATGAGAAATACTGATGAAAAAAGAATGATCCGTCAGATACGGTTTTCCTTCGGGAGAATAACCGATTTCCTTATCCTCCTGCAACATGGCATACAACAAAACACGAACGGACAACCATTCCATCTTACGCCGTTCGGAGACAAAACGATTCAATTCCTGTTCACAGAACACTCTTCGCGCATCCGGCAAAAGAGCCAACAGAGCATCCAAAGACTCTTCCATCTTCCAGACAGCCCACTGTATATCATCCGTCTTATGTTGCAGAAATAACGCCATCTTACGTTTGCTTGATTATGCTTTCAAAATTATGATTCCAAGATTATTCCTTCTCTACCGAGCCTTCCATATCCTTCGGCAGAATTGTAAACTTCACTTTCAGGATACGACGACTATCCATTTCGAGCACTTCAAACTCATAATGGTGATAAGTCACTTTCTCATGCAATGCCGGGAATTCACCTTTAATTTCGAGCAGCATACCCGCCAATGTATCCGCATCTCCCACCACCTTTTCAAACTCGTCTTCGTCTACTTTCGCAATCTTATAGAAATCCGTCAACTGCGTCTTCGCTTCAAATATCCAAGTATGGTCATTCAAGACAACGTATGTACGTTCTTCATCATCATATTCATCATGAATCTCACCTACAATCTCTTCGATAATATCCTCCATCGTCACCAGTCCGGAAGTTCCTCCAAACTCATCCACAACAATGGCAATATGAATTTTATTCGCCTGAAAGTCACGTAACAGATCATCAATCATCTTTGTTTCCGGCACAAAATAAGCCGGACGGATCAATGACTGCCAACGGAAATTATCCCCCTTGTTGACATGAGGCAGCAAGTCTTTAATATACAATACCCCCTTGATATTATCCCGCGAACCGGAATAGATAGGAATACGCGAATAAGCATTTTCAATGATACATTGCATCACCTCCTTGAAAGAGGTACGGATATCCAGATCGACCATATCCAGACGTGATGTCATCACCTCCTTCACAGTTTCACCGCCGAAACGGATAATACCCTCCAAGATATTATTCTCTTCAGAGAGTTCCGCTTTATCTGTCAGCTCCAATGCGTGCGACAATTCATCGACAGAAATATTGTGGCTCTTCTTTACAAAATGTTTATTCAGAAAAGTGGTTGAACGTACAAGCACAGTAGCTATCGGACGGAACAGTTTTTCCAGGAAGTAAATCCCCGGTGCCGAAAAACGGCAAAAAGCCAAAGTCTTCTGTGCTGAATAGATTTTCGGCATGATTTCACCGAACAACAACAATAGGAAAGTCAGGATGACGGTCAGTATCAAGAACTCTGCCAATGGAGAATGAAAAACAAATACATTCATAAAGAAGAAGTTGCAGAGCATGATAATGGTTACATTCACAAAGTTGTTCGTAATCAATATCGTTGCCAGGAGGCGTTCTGAATCCCCCAACAGGGCACTTATTTTTTCGTCGGAAGGATGATTCTGTTCATCAATATCATTCCGGTCGGAAGGAGTAAGTGAGAAAAAAGCTATTTCGGAAGCCGAAGCAAAGCCGGAAGCAAGCAGGAGTACACCTGCCAATACTATGGCAATAATAGCAGAGATAGAAGGAGTGTTTACGGTAATACCGTTGAAAATGTCAGCCAATTGGCTTAAATAACCATCTGAGTCCAAAGAGTCTATATTTTAATTAAACAAAAGATAATGTGCCAAGAAGCTCGCGAAAACCTATTGGCACACTATCACATTATCTAGAACGGCAAATCATCTGTCGGATTATCTTGTGCGGGTTGTGCCTGCGACTGCTGCGCTTGTTGCGACTGGCCGGCAACCGGTTGTTGCTGTTGCCCCGTAGCCGGTTGTCCAGTAGCAGAAGCTCCCGCACCCGGATTGGCTCCTTTCGGAGACAGCATTTCCATATTATCCACATAAATTTCGGTGATATAGCGCATAGCACCCGACTGGTCGCTATAAGAACGTGTTCTTATCTTTCCTTCCAGATACAGTTTGTCACCTTTGTGCACATACTTATCCACAATCTCCGCCAAACGGTTGGATGCAACGATATTATGCCACTCTGTTCTTTCGGGAATCTGGGTTCCATTAGCCAACGTATATCCACGATCCGTTGTAGCCAACGGGAAAGTTGCTACTGCCGAACCTGTATCGAAGTATTTTACCCGAGGATCTTGTCCTACGTTTCCTATCAATATCACTCTATTTACTGACATATCTGTATCAAGTTTATGATTCTTAAAATTAAATCTGCTGCCAAAATTAAACAGAATAACAATAGGATGCAAGATTTTAAGTATAAAATCAAGTATTAAGTTTTAAGTATTAAGTATTAGGCTGCGCCATAAACTGCATGGGTAATACTCAATACTTATTACTTAATACTTATTCTAATGCTTATTCTAATGCTTGTAGCAAGTCTTGTACTAATTTAGAAACAGCGTATTGCTCCAGTTCGTCCACCCTTATTTTCAGGAAATCACTGAAAGAAGTCAAATTTTCAGACAAGGTCACTTCATATAGATTAGCATAGATAACCCGGTGAGACAATACATGCTTCACCTCCCTGCAAACCGAACGTACCACCGGTACTTCCCCCGGCGCAAAGAGTGCACGAAATTCCGGTAAAGTCAAAAAATCTTCTTCCGAAAGAGCCGTCGGAGTTTCTATCAAGGGCAGTTCGAACAGATTTTTCCAAATATCATTGCCCGTCCGTTTATTTATAAAGGTATACGCGCCCGCACGTACATAAATATAATTAAAGTAACGGTTCGTTGTCTTTGTTTTGTGTTGCTTCACCGGAAGTTTTGCCACCAAGCCTTTCGAAAGTGCCGAGCAACTGCCCACCAACGGACAGAACAAACAATCAGGCGACTGCGGAGTGCACTGAATCGCCCCGAAATCCATTATTCCCTGATTGTAAACAGCCGGATGCTTCTTATCCAGCATCTCATCCGCCAATGCTGCAAAGAGCTTTTTTCCTTCTGTCGAATCAATCGGAGTATCGATGCCGAAATAACGGGAAAGCACCCGGTACACATTACCGTCCACTACCGCATAAGGCATACCGTAAGCAAACGAACAGATCGCTGCCGCTGTATACTCCCCCACTCCTTTCAGAGCCAGCACTTCCGGATACGTTTCCGGGAAAACCCCATTCATGCTTTTGGCGGCGGCATGAAGATTGCGGGCACGTGAGTAATATCCCAGTCCTTGCCAGTATTTCATCACTTCATCCTCCTCCGCAGCGGCTAAAGTCCGCACATCGGGAAAACGTTTGATAAAACGAAGAAAATAATCATACCCCTGCGCCACCCGCGTCTGTTGAAGAATGATCTCCGAAATCCAGATCAGATACGGATCGGCAGACTCCCTCCAGGGCAGTTCACGTTTATTCTCTTTATACCACTCTACAATCGTTTTAGTAAACTCGTTCATATCCTCGTTCCTAGTGTATTATCTAACATTTATCTTGCCTATCCTATCCAAAAGGCACACAAAAGTAACTCTTTTGGTTCTAAGAAAACCCTATGCCACTATTTTTTTAGAAAAATGTGCAGAATATATTTTTTTAGGAGCTTAAAAAGCTATATATTTGCAGTCCAAAAAATTAGCAATAACATAGTAATAATATTTTTTTTAAGGAAAAATGACTAAAGCAGATATTGTAAACGAGATTACAAAGAAAACTGGAATTGATAAGCAGACAGTTCTTACAACAGTTGAGGCATTTATGGATGCAGTAAAGGATTCATTGTCTAACGATGAGAACGTATACTTGCGTGGGTTTGGTAGTTTCGTAGTAAAGAAAAGAGCACAAAAGACTGCTCGTAACATTTCTAAAAATACTACGATCATTATTCCGGAGCACAACATTCCGGCTTTCAAACCGGCTAAGACATTTACAATTTCAGTAAAGAAATAATAAACAAGAGTATTAACCCATAAAATGTGAAGCTATGCCAAGCGGAAAAAAGAAAAAAAGACATAAAATGTCTACGCACAAGCGTAAAAAAAGACTAAGAAAGAACAGACATAAAAGCAAAAAATAATTTTTAAGTCTGGATCACACAGAAATAAAGAACAAACTTGCGAAGCTAATGTCTTTCAAGTTTGTTCTTTGTTTAAGTAGCTAACCCAAAATGAACAATTTGTCAAAAAAGTTGTTCATATAAATGAGATTCAATCAATAATAAGGAAACAAAACAGTGACAAGTGAACTAGTAGTTGACGTACAGCCCAAAGAGGTCTCCATCGCCCTTCTCGAAGATAAGAGCCTGGTGGAACTTCAAAGCGAAGGAAGAAATATTTCTTTCTCTGTGGGCAATATGTATTTGGGACGTATCAAGAAATTGATGCCCGGACTGAATGCATGCTTTGTAGACGTTGGTTACGAGAAAGACGCTTTCCTTCATTATCTGGACTTGGGTCCTCAATTTAACTCACTCGAAAAGTTTGTAAAGCAGACTTTAAGCGACAAAAAGAAGCTGACCTCCATCAGCAAAGCAACCCTGCTTCCCGATCTTGACAAGGATGGAACAGTATCCAACACCCTCAAGGTAGGACAAGAAGTAGTGGTGCAAATCGTTAAGGAACCGATCTCCACTAAGGGACCGCGACTGACGTCCGAAATTTCGTTTGCCGGACGCTATCTCGTACTGATCCCTTTTAATGACAAGGTTTCTGTTTCACAAAAAATTAAATCGAGCGAAGAACGCGCCCGCCTGAAACAATTGCTGATGAGCATCAAGCCGAAAAACTTCGGTGTCATCGTCCGCACGGTAGCCGAAGGCAAACGCGTAGCCGAACTCGACGGAGAGCTTAAAGTCCTGGTTAAGCATTGGGAAGATGCGATGGTAAAAGTACAAAAAGCCACCAAGTATCCGACGTTGATTTATGAAGAAACCAGCCGCGCCGTAGGTTTGTTGCGCGACCTCTTCAACCCTTCTTTTGAGAATATTCACGTCAACGACGAGGCTGTGTACAATGAAATTAAAGACTATGTATCACTGATTGCGCCCGACCGGGCTAATATCGTGAAACTATACAAAGGTCAACTTCCCATTTACGACAATTTCGGTATCACCAAGCAGATTAAATCATCGTTTGGTAAAACAATCTCTTACAAGAGTGGTGCCTATCTGATTATTGAGCACACTGAGGCGCTTCACGTAGTAGACGTGAACAGCGGTAACCGCACCAAGAATGCCAACGGGCAGGAAGGTAACGCACTCGAAGTAAACCTGGGAGCCGCCGACGAGCTGGCCCGCCAATTACGATTAAGAGATATGGGTGGTATCATTGTCGTAGACTTCATCGATATGAATGAAGCCGAAAACCGTCAGAAGCTTTATGAACGAATGTGTGCCAATATGCAGAAAGACAGGGCACGGCATAATATTCTGCCGCTTAGCAAATTCGGGCTAATGCAGATTACACGCCAACGTGTGCGTCCGGCAATGGACGTCAACACGACCGAAACCTGCCCTACTTGCTTCGGCAAAGGCACAATCAAGTCGTCCATTCTTTTTACGGACACTTTGGAGAGTAAAATTGATTACCTGGTCAATAAACTGAAGGTTAAGAAATTCTCGTTACACGTCCATCCGTATGTTGCCTCTTATATCAATCAGGGACTCGTTTCCCTGAAACGGAAGTGGCAGATGAAATACGGATTCGGTATCAAGATTATTCCAAGTCAAAAACTCGCATTTCTGCAATATGTGTTCTATGATACACATGGAGAGGAAATCGATATGAAGGAAGAAATCGAAATCAAATAGACAGAAAAGGCGGCCCGGTCAAAACGAGTCGCCTTTTTGTTTTATCTATTTTCTTCAACTATCCATTTTTCAATATTACGGGTTTCCGCACTGAAATTTACTCCTATTTTAAAGAGCTTCCGTTCATCCATCTCGAAAGGAAGAGCGTAATGCTTGTCATTTATCTGCTGCAATGCTTCTTCTGCCGTACCGTTCAGTTTAAATTCCATGATATAGATGAAATTGTCTGTCTGCAAGACAAGGTCGATGCGCCCTTCACTTGTATGATATTCCACTTTGGTATAGAAGCCGACTAGTTTAAAAACAATGAAAAGCACGTTCTCGTAATGCAATTCCTGATCGCGAATCACTTCGTAGGTGGTATCAGCAAAGAAACTTTGTAAACGACGGAAGAAAGAGCTGTAATCGCCGGAACGTACTTCACGAACAAATTTCTGAATTTCAAACGGAGATTCTACCTTATTTACATTCGCATAATAAGGAAGCAGGAAACGGACAAATCCTTCTTCTACTTCACGATTCGGGAAACCTAACCGATACATTCCAAATTCTTCATCATACCCTTTAATAGTGAGATAACCACTCTGATAAATCACCGGAATGGGATTAGTAGATTCAGAGTCTATGCTATTCAATACTTGGGCGTCGGTTTCTTCATGCGTCATCCGCTCCAAGTCATAATGATGTTTTTGCAGCAATTTCACCAGATAAGTAGGCGTGCCTGTTTCAAACCAATAACTGCCGAAATCCTTACGTTTGAAAGCATTAAGCAAACTGAACGGATTGTACATACCAATAGAATTGTGCGTAAAATGGTAACCGTCATAGCACTCTCTCAACTCTTCACAAAGTTTATCATACGTTATTCCGCGCGCAGCAGCAAATTCATGAAGCTCTGTTTCCAAATTGTTGTGGATTTCACGCTCGCTAATGCCACAGATTTCGACATACTCATTCCACATGGATATATCATCCAGATTATTCAATTCACTAAGACAGACTTTACCAAACTTTGTCACACCTGTCAGGAATGCAAACTTGATATAACTATCCTTTGTTTTCAATGCTCCATAAAAAGGTTGCAAAATATCCCGGAATTGTCTTTGCAATTCCTCATTACCGATGGTTTGCAATATGGGCTTATCATATTCATCAACCAGAATAACCACTCGCTGTCCTATTTTCTCACAGGCACGCTGAATGATACCGGCAAAACGTAGAGAAAAGGAAGTTTCGGATGGGCGGGTTCCATATTGTCTTTCCCAATATTCCAGATTATAATTTAATATATTATCCAGCCTTTCGGACGTGTCATATTTCTCGATATTAAAATCCAGATGCAATATAGGATATTTTATCCAGTCTTTTTCCAGTTTTTCCACAGCCAACCCTTCAAATAGTTCTTTCTTTCCTTGAAAGTAGGCCTCTAAGGTGGAGACGAGCAGACTCTTTCCGAAGCGGCGCGGACGACTCAAAAAGTAATAACGCCCGGTTTTTACCATTTGATACATCAATGCCGTTTTATCAATATAAAAATAGCCATCCTGACGAAGGCTTTCAAAATTCTGAATACCGAT
>NZ_JADPLO010000022.1:0-81383 GCF_015667765.1 Bacteroides sp. 1001302B_160321_D4
CTTCAGTAACGGATTACTGGAGGGGACAGTGAATAAAATTAAAGCGGTAAAAAGACAGATGTACAATAGGGCAGGAATTAAACTACTGAGAGCGAAGATTATTTATTCACAATAGAAGAAGTACCACCAAATTTGACGAAGAACCTTTTTCAACTTTATAGTAGGAAAAACTTTCGTTCATTTCTGCACCGTTTCATTCTTTTTTATACTGTTTTGAAACAAATAAGTCGATTCTAAATACTTGGTTTACTGCTGGACCGTTTGCTCCTGTGTCGCTGTACTTTCATTTCCATAGCGGTCAATAGCCGTCACTGCGAAGTGCTTTTTTGCATTCCAAGGCAGGATAGGGGCATATACGTAACTCGTCTCTCGAATATTTTGTGCAACGATATTTTCTGGTCGGTTGATATCTACCGGATAATCATTAGAAGCATAAATAACATACATGGGCTTGTTGCGCTGATCGTTATCAGTAGCAGCCTGCCAGGTTAATTCCGTATATCCATTATCAATGTGAGTAACTTTCAGTACAGAAGGAGCAGTTGGCGCAACATTATCTAACCATGGCATCGGAGGCTGTAAAGCAGGGTATGCATAAAAATTCTCGGATAATTCATCATAAATCCCCTGCGTGTTCTCCATCAGGTATTTCACCCGGTAATGCCCTTCACCCGCCATTTTCTGCTTGCGGATAAAGTTCATCTGACGATCTATTTCGTCGCGTGTCCATTTACCTTCATCGGGATGGAGAAAATAAATGCCGAGTCCCGGAATCACCTGCCGTCCGTTGCTCTGTTCCTGCCAGTCGAGGGCGAAAGGGTAGAAATTGTTTCCCTGGAAATACATCATCGGATAAATTTGATCCATAATACCTTCTCCCATCCAACCTTGCGGGTCCTGATAAACGGTAAAGAAAGCATTCCATCCCCGGGAGGGGTAACGAGAAGTATCACGGTATTTACCTACCGGGCAGGTACTAACTTTCACCCAAGGTTTCATAGCTTTTACACCTTTATATATATAACGTACAATTTCGGAGATATTATCCCGGCGCCACTGATCCAGTGTGCGTCCTTTATTGTATCGTCGGAAATCATATTTATCAGGAAAAAGAGGAGCATTCTCCGGATAACGCAGATAGTCGAAATGCACTCCGTCCACATCATAACCGCTAACGACTTCCCGCACCAGTTTCATCAAATACTCCTTCGTTGCCGGATGTCCCGGATTGAGGAAATATTCGCGCTTGTAAGGAACGCATATTTCTTTCATCCGCTTGGTGACAGACTGACTGCCGAGCGAAGCAACATGCTTCTTATTCCCTAGTGGGATAGTTACCATCCAGGCATGACATTCCATCCCTCGCTTATGACATTCTTCAACGGCAAAAGCCAGTGGATCATATCCCGGATTTCCTCCTGGCTTTCCGGTCAGGATCGAATTGAAAGGTTCGATTGCCGAAGGATATAATACATCTCCACGAGTACGGGTTTGAAATAGGACAGTGTTGAAGTTGGCAGCCTTTAACTTATCAAGAATATCTATTAACTCTTCTTTCTGCTTGCGGATTGTTTGAGGGTTTGTCGCACGTGTGCGAGGCCAATCCAGTCCGTACACCGCTGTCACCCATGCGGCACGAACTTCGTGCTTGGGTTGCGCAACAATTGAGAGGAAAGGATACAAAAGTGAAAGAATGAAAATAGTATAGTGCATATTCTTTATTTTTTGTTTTAAATCCCTGCAAAGTTAGTAAAAGTGTCGGTATTGTTGGGCTGTTTCGTGAGATTATGTTACATTTGCCAAGTTAAAAAAACGACACGCTATGATTACATTTACTCTATGCCTGCTGGCGTTGATAGTAGGCTATTTTACGTATGGACGCCTGATGGAACGCGTCTTTGGTCCTGACGACCGTAAAACACCGGCTCTTACCAAGGCGGATGGAGTGGACTATATTCCATTGCCCACCTGGAAGATTTTCATGATTCAATTTCTCAATATTGCCGGATTAGGTCCTATTTTCGGAGCAATCATGGGAGCGAAATTTGGTAGCTCTTCATACTTGTGGATTGTGCTGGGAAGTATTTTTGCGGGGGCAGTGCATGATTATTTTGCCGGAATGCTTTCTTTGCGTAATGGAGGTGAAAGCCTGCCGGAAATTATAGGTCGTTATTTGGGACTGACTACCAAGCAGGTGATGAGAGGATTTACTGTCATTTTAATGATTCTGGTGGGGTCAGTTTTCGTTGCAGGTCCTGCCGGATTGTTGGCAAAACTCACTCCGGAAAGTTTGGATGCTACGTTTTGGATTATCGTTGTATTTGCATATTATATTCTGGCTACTTTGCTGCCTGTTGATAAAATAATAGGTAAAATCTACCCATTGTTTGCGGTTGCCTTGTTGTTTATGGCAGTAGGCATTTTGGTGATGCTCTATGTTAACCATCCGGCTTTGCCGGAGTTATGGGACGGATTGCAAAATACGAACCCGGAAGCGAGCGAACTTCCTATCTTCCCGATTATGTTTGTGAGTATTGCTTGTGGTGCCATTTCAGGTTTCCATGCTACGCAAAGCCCATTGATGGCCCGTTGTATGACTTCGGAACGGCATGGACGTCCGGTATTTTACGGTGCAATGATTACCGAGGGCATTGTTGCTCTTATTTGGGCTGCTGCCGCTACTTATTTTTTCCATGAAAACGGAATGGAAGAAAGCAATGCTTCTGTTATCGTTGATGCCATCACAAAAGAATGGTTAGGGGCAATCGGCGGAGTACTCGCTATTTTGGGGGTGATTGCCGCTCCGATAACTTCGGGTGATACGGCTTTCCGTTCGGCACGTCTGATTGTGGCAGACTTCCTGGGGATGGAACAAAAAAGTATGCGCCGTCGTTTGTACATTTGTATTCCGATGTTTGTTGTAGCTATTGGTTTGCTTTTGTATAGTTTGCGTGATGCAAACGGATTTAATATGATATGGCGTTATTTTGCCTGGGCAAATCAGACATTGGCTGTGTTTACCTTGTGGGCTATAACAGTTTTTCTGGCGGTATCCAAGAAACCTTATATCATTACTTTGGTACCGGCACTGTTTATGACATGTGTATGTTCTACTTATATATGTATTGCTCCTGAAGGATTAGGACTCTCGCATACAGTCTCCTATGGCGTTGGTATAGCGTGTGTAATGTTTGCGACTGTTTGGTTCTATATCTGGATAAATAAGCAAAAAACAAGAAAATTATCAGAATGAAGAAAATAAGAAAATCAACAGGAGTGGCGCTTGCATTCCTTATTTATGTATCTGTAACAGCGGCTTATTTGTTGCCTCGTAATACGGAAGTCAGCCTGACAGAGAAAATAATTACGGTGGCAGTTTCTTATGTCATCGTCCTCCTTCTTTGGCTGGTGCTTCGGAAAAAGGAACAAATGCGCGAACGCCGCAAAAAAGACGAACAATCTATTCACTTAAAAAAGTAAGTTTATGAAGAAATTAGCTTTGGCTCTTTGCTTATTGGCAGTCTCTTTTACTGCACAAGCGCAATTTGAGAAAGGAACTACGATTATTAATCCTTCATTGTCGGGGTTGGACTTTTCGTATAGTAAAAACGATAAAGCAAAGTTTGGAGTTGGTGCACAGGTCGGTACATTCTTTGCCGAGGGTATTGCCTTGATGGTAAATGCCGGAGCCGACTGGTCGAAACCGGTAGATGAGTATACACTGGGCACAGGAGTACGCTTTTACTTCAATAAAACCGGTATCTATCTGGGTGGTGGACTCGACTGGAACCGCTTCCGTTGGAGTGGTGGAAAACATCAGACAGACTGGGGACTGGGTATCGAAGCCGGATACGCTTACTTTCTTTCGCGTACGGTAACCATTGAACCTGCCGTTTATTATAAATGGCGTTTCAATGATGGAGATATGTCACGTTTCGGTGTGAAGATTGGATTCGGTTTCTACTTGTAAGAGAGATTGATTTTTTTCATATATTAAGCCCTTGCAGATATAGAACTTCTGCAAGGGCTTAATTACATAAATGTATTATTATAGTTTTGACGATTGCTTATCCTAGTTTTTCTTTCAGAAACTGCCCTGTATAGCTTGCTCCGCAGGCAGCAACTTCTTCCGGGGTACCCACTGCTACGATATTTCCGCCTTTATCTCCACCTTCCGGTCCGAGATCGATTACATAATCGGCACATTTGATGACGTCCATGTTATGCTCGATGATAACGATGCTGTGTCCCCGGCGAATCAATGCGTCGAAAGCATCCAGCAGTTTGCGGATATCATGAAAGTGTAATCCTGTAGTCGGTTCGTCAAAGATAAACATCGTTGGGTCAGCTTTCTCCTGACTTAAATAAAATGCGAGTTTGACACGTTGGTTTTCACCACCGGAAAGGGTAGAAGAAGCCTGTCCTAATTTGATATATCCCAGTCCTACATCCTGCAAAGGAAGCAACTTCTTCACAATTTTCTTCTGTCCATGTTCGTTGAAGAACTCAATCGCTTGGTTGACGGTCATCTCCAATACATCGTAGATACTTTTATCGTTGAATTTCACTTCCAGCGTGTCGGATTTGAAGCGTTTTCCATGACAAGATTCACACTCCAATACCAAGTCTGCCATAAATTGCATTTCTACAGTAATGGTTCCTTCTCCTTTACACTCTTCGCAACGTCCGCCTTCGCTATTGAAACTGAAGAATCCGGGGGTATATCCCATTTGCTTCGCCAAAGGTTGTTCGGACCATAGTTTACGGATTTCGTCGTAAGCCTTGATGTAAGTCACCGGATTTGAGCGCGATGATTTGCCAATCGGGTTCTGGTCTACAAATTCTACATTCCGCAGGTCACGCAAACTTCCTCCGATTGAAGAGAATTCTCCCGGTCGGTCGCTACATTCGTCTAATTCACGTTTCAATGCCCGGAAGAAAATATCTCTCACCAATGTACTCTTCCCGGAACCGGAAACACCCGTAACAACTGTCATTACATTGAGAGGGATACGTACGTTTACTCCTTTCAGATTATTCTCACGTGCGCCTTTCAATTCTATATAGTTATTCCATGGCCGGCGATGCTTCGGAACGGGTATTTCATCTTCTCCTAAAAGATAACGTACCGTATAACTGTTGCTTCCCTTCTTTAAATCCTTCATATCTCCCTGGTAGACAACTTCTCCACCTAGGCGTCCGGCATTGGGACCTATGTCGATAATGTAATCGGCTGCACGGATAATTTCTTCATCGTGCTCTACCACCACTACCGTATTTCCTAATTGTTGCAGTTGACGCAACACATGGAGCAGACGGTCTGTGTCACGGCTATGCAGTCCGATACTTGGTTCATCGAGAATATAAAGACTACCTACAAGGCTACTTCCCAGCGAGGTTGCCAGATTGATACGCTGGCTCTCTCCACCCGATAAGGAATTACTAAGCCGGTTCAAAGTCAGATAGCCCAAACCTACATCAATTAGAAAACGAATCCGGCTATTTATTTCAACCAGGATACGTCGGGATACGTTGTTGTCGTGTTCGTCCAGTTCCAAATGATCGAAGAATTCCTTCAGCTCTGTGATAGGCAAATCTACCAGTTCGGAAATGTTTTTTCCACCCACTCGTACATATCCGGCTTCCGGTTTCAGGCGGGTGCCGTGGCATTTCGGGCAAAGCGTCTTTCCCCGGTAACGCGCCAGCATCACCCGGTATTGTATCTTATATTGATTCTCTTCCAGCATCTTGAAAAAATCATTGATGCCGTGGAAATATTGGTTGCCCTCCCAAAGTAACCTGCGTTGCGCGTCTGTCAACTCATAATAAGGAGTGAAAATGGGGAAGTCGAATTTCTCCGCATTATGAATTAATTCTTCTTTCCATTCACCCATCTTTTCGCCACGCCAGCATACGATAGCTCCTTCATGCACCGATAATGAACGATCCGGAACGACTAAGTGCTCGTCGATGCCGATTACTTTGCCGAATCCTTCGCACGCCGGACAAGCGCCGATAGGCGAGTTGAATGAAAACATCTGGTCGTTCGGTTCTTCAAAGATGATGCCGTCCGCTTCGAATTTAGTGCTGAAAGTATGAAGTTTCGTAGTTCCATCCGATAGAAAAAAACGCAGCATACAGGTTCCGTCGCCTTCATACATGGCTGTTTCGGCAGAATCAGTCAGCCGGCTGATGGCGTCTTTGCTGTTGGCAACAGCCATACGGTCCACCAGTAGATATACTTCATCACCTGCCACAGGCGTATATTCATCAATACGCTTCATCTCACCGTTCACTTCGATACGGTTGAACCCTTGTTTCAGGTCTATCTCCAGTTGCTGTTGCAAGGTGCGGTCTTCACGCAGGCGGATGGGTGTCAGTACCGTATATCTTGTACCTTCCGGGTATGAGAGCATGCAGTTGACAATGTCTTCTGTAGAGTGCTTCTTTACTTCTTGTCCGCTGATGGGGCTATACGTTTTCCCTACCCGTGAATATAACAGGCGTAGATATTCGTAAATTTCAGTCGAGGTGCCCACAGTAGAACGGGGATTGCGGCTGTTCACTTTTTGTTCGATAGCAATGGCGGGAGGAATCCCTTTGATAAAGTCACATTCCGGTTTGCTCATTCGCCCCAGGAACTGGCGCGCATAGCTGCTTAAACTTTCCACGTAGCGGCGTTGTCCTTCTGCGTAGAGCGTATCAAAAGCAAGAGATGATTTTCCCGAACCCGATAATCCGGTGATGACAACAAGCTTGTTGCGGGGAATATCTACATCGATGTTTTTTAGGTTGTTGACGCGTGCGCCTTTGATCGAAATATAGTTGTTTTCTGACATAAAATACTCCTTTTTTATGGTAGTCGGCAAAGTTAGCGAATTTATCGGGAGTTTGTATTATCTTTGCGTCACATTATTACGATTTAAGAATATTATGAAGCTGAAAAACTATCTTTTACTTTTAGCTCTTCTTCTGGTGGTAGGAGTGAGGGCACAGGTGCCATCAGGCAATAAATATCCTAAACGTGAATTCCGTGGAGCGTGGATACAAGCTGTTAACGGTCAGTTTCGTGGCATTCCCACAGAGAGGCTGAAACAAATATTGATTAGTCAGTTGAACTCTCTTCAGGAAGCTGGTATTAACGCAATCATCTTTCAGGTACGCCCTGAAGCGGATGCATTATATGCTTCCCAGCATGAACCGTGGAGTCGTTTTCTGACAGGAACGCAAGGTCAGATGCCTTCTCCTATGTGGGATCCGATGCAGTTTATGATTGAAGAATGTCAGAAACGGAATATGGAGTTTCATGCCTGGATCAATCCTTACCGTGTGAAGACCTCATTAAAAAATAAGTTGGCGCCGGAGCATATTTATCACCAGCATCCGGAATGGTTTGTTACTTATGGCGATCAGCTATATTTCGATCCGGCACTTCCCGAAAGCCGGGAGCATATCTGTAAAATTGTGACCGATATTGTGTCTCGTTATGATGTAGATGCTATTCACATGGATGATTATTTCTATCCTTATCCGGTTAATGGATTGGATTTTCCGGATGATGCAAGTTTCGCCCGTTATGGTGGAGGTTTCACCAATAAGGCAGATTGGCGTCGTAGTAATGTGAATGTGTTGATAAAGAAGCTTCACGAAACGATTCGTGGCATCAAGCCTTGGGTGAAGTTTGGTATCAGTCCGTTCGGTATTTATCGTAATCAGAAGAGCGATCCATTGGGAAGCAACACCAATGGTTTGCAGAACTATGATGATCTTTATGCCGATGTACTCCTTTGGGCACGTGAAGGATGGATTGATTATAATATTCCGCAAATTTACTGGGAGATTGGCCACAAAGCTGCCGACTATGAGACACTGGTGAAATGGTGGGCTACTCATTCGGAAAACCGGCCGTTGTTCATTGGTCAGTCGGTGCCAAAGACAGTTCAGTTTGCCGATCCGCAGAATTCTTCTATCAATCAGCTTCCCCGCAAGATGGCTTTGCAACGTGCTTACCAAACAATCGGAGGTAGCTGTCAATGGTATGCAGCAGCTGTTGTTGAGAACCAGGGTAGATATCGCGATGCTTTAATCAGTGAATATCATAAATATCCTGCTTTGATTCCAGTCTTTGATTTTATGGATGATAAAGCTCCGGGCAAGGTACGTAAAATGAAAAAGGTATGGACGGAAGATGGCTATATCCTTTTTTGGACAGCTCCGAAAGCTGATACAGAGATGGATAAGGCAGTTCAATATGTAGTCTATCGTTTTGACAGTAAAGAAAAGGTGAATTTGGACGATCCTTCTCATATTGTAGCTATCACGCGCAATCCATTCTATAGACTTCCTTATGAAACAGGAAAAACAAAATGCCGTTATGTAGTGACAGCTTTAGATCGTTTACATAATGAATCGAAATCCGTAAGTAAGAAGTTAAAACTGTAAAGGTATAGAATAAACAACGATAAAACGGTGAACACTCTGCTGAATGATAACGCAGTTTATTCACCGTTTTTTTGTTTACTGTTTTTTTGTTTACTGTTCAGCCGCTCGTTATTAATAGAGCAGCAAACCTGCAATACCACAGGCGATAATCATTAATATCGGATTGGCTTTATATTTTCTTGTTCCGATGAATGCAATCAGAAAGATAATGATACTGATAACGAATGAATAAGTATCTTCCGTAGGCGAACCGAAGTTTTCTGCGTTCATTAATACCAACGCGGCGGAGGCGAGTAATCCGACTACTGCCGGGCGTAATCCATTAAAAATAGATTCTACTATCGGATGTTTCTGGTATTTTAGGAAGAATTTACTGATGGTCAACATCAAGATGAAAGAGGGAAGGACTACGGCAAAGGTAGCAATGATGGAACCCCATACGCTACCCGTAGAAGTAAACCCTACATAAGTAGCTGCGTTGATACCAATAGGTCCTGGAGTCATTTGGCTGATTGCGACAATATCCGTGAACTCCTGCGAACTCACCCATCCATAGCGGGTTACCACTTCGCCTTGAATCATGGAAAGCATGGCATAACCGCCACCGAAGCCAAAGAGCCCGATCTTGAAAAATGTATAGAATAACTGTAGGTAAATCATGTGATTAATAATTTATTATATAATAATTTTAGGCATGGATTACACGGATTTCCCGGCTTTTAGAATTATGAATCTGTAAAACAACAGCGTTAATCCGCGCCTTCTCAACTCTCCATTCTCAACTCTCAACTTTTCTAAATTTCCCCCACAGGAAACCTCCTACACCGGCCGCAATAATAATCCAGATAGGGGAGAAGCCCAACAGCCAGATTAATATTGCCGAGACAACAGGAATCCACAGATTGTAGCGGTTGATTTTTGCGGATCGTCCCATGGTAAAGGTCGGCGCCGCGATGAGTGCCACCACTGCCGGGCGAATTCCTTTAAAAATACGTTCCACTATCGGATTGTCTTTGAAACTATGAAAGAACAGGGCGATAGCCAATATAATAATGAAAGACGGCAAAATTGTTCCCAATGCTGTGATAATACTTCCCCGGATTCCACGCAGCTTATATCCTATAAAGATAGAAATATTGACTGCCAAAATTCCCGGTGCGGATTGGGAGATAGCCAGCAGATCGATAAAATCTTCCTGCGCAATCCATTTCCGTTTGGTGACAATTTCATTTTCAATCAGTGGCACCATTGCATATCCTCCTCCAATAGTAAAGGCGCCTATTTTAAAAAAGATTCCAAATGCTTCGAGATAAATGTTCATTCTTTCTTTTCTCCTCCTTCCTTACTAACTGCTTTTTTCTCTTTGCCATATTGACTGGGACTTACATTATAATGCTTCTTAAATACTTCGCGGAAGTACTTGGCGTCACTGAATCCCGTCATTTCTGCAATTTCTGTTATGCTATGTGTGTCTTCTTTTAGTAATTGTACGGCACGTTTCAGACGAATCAGCCGGATATAATCTCCCGGTGCCTGATCGGTTAATGCCCTTAATTTATTGTAAAAACTTGTGCGACTCATTCCCATCAGGCTGCATAATACATCTACCGTGAGAGCAGGATTGTCAATGTTATCTTCCACGTTCTTTTTGACGTTTGCTATGAATTTCCAGTCAATGTCTTGCGAACAGTTGATGCAGTCTTCATCATTTTCCTCATCATTCAGATCTAAATTTGCGAATTTGCTGCGCAATAGTGCACGGTTAGCCAGCAGATTGGCAACATTAGCTTTCAATATACCAATATTGAATGGCTTCACAACGTATTCATCCGCACCAATCTGAAGTCCCGAGAGAATATCTTTCTCATTATTCAAAGCAGTCAGCAGGATAACAGGAATGTGGGAGGTTTCGATATTATTCTTGATAGCTTGGCATAATTCATCCCCCCGCATTTCAGGCATCATAATGTCTGAAATAACCAGCTCTGGTTTGTACTCGGGAATAATCGTCAATGCTTCTTTTCCATTGGAGCAAACCTGTACGAAATACTCCTCGGATAACGTTTGCGACAGATAGTTGCGCAACTCATCATTATCTTCCACAATCAAGATGCGACGATGATTAATGTTCTCTTTCTTTTGTGCATTTTCGTAAATTTCAGGTGATGGAGGCGGAACGTTATCAATCGTATTTTCTATACGCTGTTTGCTCGGAGTTGCCAGATGTGCTTTCCGGAAGCGCTTGCTGTCTTTAGGGAATGTTATTTTGATAACCGATCCCTGGTTTTCGATGCTTGACAGATTAATCTTTCCTTTATGCAGGCGGACTAGCTTCCATACAAGCATCAGTCCGATACCACTTCCTGTTACTTTGGAATTAATAGCATTGCTGCCACGGAAATGAAGTTTGAACAATTTCTTTTGTTCATTGGCCGGGATGCCGATTCCTGTGTCTCTGACTTCCACGCTCCATGAGTCAGATGTTTCTGAAACGAAAACCTGTACATTTCCATTTTCCGGAGTATATTTCAGTGCGTTCGAAATGATGTTCTTAAAGATAGATTCCATCTTTTCTTTATCAAACCATACGTTCATATACCTGAAATTACTTTCATAAGTGAAGTTGATATGTTTGATGTTGGCGTACTGCTGGAACGCGTTGAATATTTCATTCATAAACGTGTTTAGCTCATGCTCTGAAATATATAATTCGGAAGAATATACGTCCGCTCTTTCAAAGTTGATAAGATTGGTGGTAAGACGTAATAGGGCATTTACGTTTCGTAATGCCGTATTCATGTTCGAAATACCTTCTTTACTCAACTCCTCTTTCTCGCGTAGTTCTTCCAAAGGTGCTTTGATAAGCGTCAATGGGGTACGGATATCATGTGCCGTATTGATAAAGAAGTGTATTTTCTCATCGGAGACTTTGCGTTGCTTCCTCAAAATCAGTATACGCAATAGGACGATGGCAATGAGACAAAGGATAGCTGTATAAACCAGCATGGCCCAGAATGTCAGCCAGAAAGGTTGGGCTATGATAATATCCATACTTCTTTCTTCAAGCATGATGCGTTTGTCTTCATTGGAGATGGCACGTACCCTTAGCGTATATTTGCCCGGGGCAAGATTGGTGTAACGAATCGTGTTCTCTGTTCCGGGTTTGCTCCATTTATCATAGAAACCTTCTAGCCTCCAAGAGTAAAGAATATTGGAAGGATAGTCATAGTTGATGGAAGAAACCTGCAAAGAGAATCTGTTTTGATTGTATTTTAACTTTAGTACCTTTGTATCATTGATGCTTGCTTTCAACGGAGAATCCTCATCACCCGGATAGATTGTTTGATAAAAAAGCTTGAAATCGCTGAAAATCATTTTAGAAGAATAACTTCTGGGCAATTTCATATCCTTGTCAAATTCCACTGCTCCGTCAGAACTGCCTAAAATGAATTTATTGTTTTTCCGTAACGTACCTGATAGCGTATTGAAATGGGTGGTCATCAATCCCATATCTTTGGTCCAGTTATAGAATTTTTTCTCATTGGGATAAAAACTTGTCAATCCGCTTTCTGTACTCATGATTATATCTTTGTCCGCATCCGATAATATGGTATAGATATTATTGGATATCAAAGCACAGTTTTCCGTGTGGTAATGAGTGAACAGTTTTTTATTAATATCGTAAATCAATAGTCCCGACCCGCTGGTACCTATATACAATGAACCGTTTTTTGCTTGGTACAGGGAATAGATATAGTTCGACTCTACCGGAAGTTTTATGCGCTCGAATTTTCCGGATTCTTTATCTAAAAGACATAGGCCGGTGGCACTACCGATCCACATACTTTTTTCATCTTTCTCAACGATGGCGGTAATGGAATTTAATCCATCATAAAACCGTACTTCCTGCGTCTTCAGATTAATACGCTTGAGGTTGTAGAATCCTCCCGACCAGATATAACCCTGCATATCTGTACGAATATCACGTATATATTTATCCGGTCGCTTGTTTGTATGAATGTACAAAGGCGGCATGAAATAGCTGACACTGAACGTTTTCTTATCTATCTGGTAAGCACCGGAAGAGTACCCGCCTGCCCAGATAATTCCGGGAGCCACTTCGCATATAGTAAGAAAGATATGGCTTTTATTACCTTGCGACTCTTCAAAAGCACTAAGCACCGATCGCCATTGTCCGGTCTTTGAATTAAAAAAACTGATGCCATTGTTCGTTGCAAACCATAAATCTCCCTCTCTGTCTTCAATAATGGCATTTACTTGATCGTTGATTAAAGACTGTTTGTTACCGATGGAGTGCTTAATCCATTTGTAGCTCGTATAACGGTTGTTTTGTATCGTGATTCCGATGGGATAATTAGCCAGCCATATCCGTTCTTCATCATCCACAAAAATGTCATTGATACTGTTACCGTTCATGCCACAATTACTGTTATAATCAGCCACAATTTCGGGTACTATTTGATAAGTATCCATATTTATTTTGTGTACTCCTCCGCCATCGGTAGCTATTAATAACTCTTTGTCATTTAGCGGCTTGAACCGTGTGATACTGATATCTTTCAGGTTATAATCCGGTCGTATGACGGATTTGGTATTCATATCATAAACCATAATTCCCCGCAAGAAAGTGCCGATGAATAGTTTCCGAATCTTTTTGTCGAAGTGTAAATCGCTTACTTGGGCTTTCACGCTCTCCAACTTATCGCAATTGATAAGTTTCAATGCGTTGTTTTCTAATTGGGCATAATGAATCCCCATTTCCGTACCGATGAAGAAATGCGATTCGTCTATTTGTTCAATATCAGTGATTTCTTCACTTATATCATTCTTTATATGGGTGACTTGTTTGGTGTCCGTATTATAGAGAAAGATAGTATCTTTATTGCATAGCCAGATGTGTTTGTTCTGGTCGAGCCAGGCATAAGTGACCGGGTCCGGCTGTTCGCTGAAACTTTCCATCGGTAATTTATATACAAGACTGAAGCAGTCGTGAATCTGGTCATACCGGAATACTTTTCCTTTTTTCCCGATTTCCCATAAGACTCCTTCCTGATCAATATAAAGCCAGTTTAGATTTAACAGAGAGTTCACTTCTGCGTCACCATCCATTAACTTATATCGTTTAAACTCTTTTCCATTGTATCGATCAATACCTTCGTGCGTGAGGAACCACATGTATCCGGTTTTATCTTTTTGAATGCAGTAAACCCGCCGGTTACTTAACCCATCCTCCACTCCGAGATATCGATACGTCTGCGCGACACAAATTAGAGGAAACAATAAGATTAGAAAAAGCCATTTTTTCATACAAATAGGACTTTTAAGGGTTATTGAATCTTTTATGAGGGGGAAAGTTTGACAAAATTAAGAAGATTTTTTGATATTACAAAATTTTGATGAAAGATAACAGCGCTCCAAAAATGAAGAAAATAGACTATTTTATAACTATTTGTATATACTGTTTGTTTTCGGTATTTTGGTATCTATCAGAAGTCTTCCGGTAGAATGGAAAGTTCCGTAAAATAAGAGGCTGGCACTATTTAAAGTACCAGCCTCTGTAAAATATGGAAATGATTTATTTCATTTTCGCTTCCACCCACTTGCGGGCATTGACAAACGCTTCTATCCATGGAGTAACCTGATCGCTGTTCTTGCGGTCGGCCGGATAGCAACCGTTCTGCCATGGGAAGATGGAACGTTCCAAGTGAGGCATGATAGCCAAGTGGCGTCCGTCTGCGCTGGCCAGTGCTGCGATAGAATAATCGGAACCGTTCGGATTGCCCGGATATTCATCATAGCTATACTTCGCTACTACATTATATTTATCTTCGTCATATGGCAAAGAGAATTTTCCTTCTCCGTGAGCTACCCAGATACCCAGTTTGCTTCCACTTAAAGAGCCGAACATCACACTGCGGTTAGTCGGGATAGTAAGACCAAGGAAGCGTGATTCGAATTTGTGTGAATTGTTATGTAGCATTTTTCCTTTCTTCTTCAGTTCCGGGTTGATAAGATTGAGTTCCATCATCAGCTGGCAACCGTTGCAGACACCCAATGACAATGTATCTTCGCGTGCATAAAATTTATCCAATGCTTCTTTAGCTTTCGGGTTGAACAGGAATGCGCCTGCCCATCCTTTAGCAGAACCCAGTACATCGGAGTTAGAGAAACCACCGCAGTAAACGATCATGTTTACGTCTTCCAGTGTTTCGCGTCCGCTGATGAGGTCGGTCATTGTAACGTCTTTTACGTCGAAACCTGCCAAATAGAGTGAGTAAGCCATTTCGCGCTCACCGTTTGTACCCTTCTCACGGATGATAGCCGCACGGATACCGCTTGGGGTACGACGATCCGGAGTGATACCGTATTGAGAAAGCTTACCTTTGAATTCCGGCATGAAAGCGAATTCAACAGGTTGCATCTTATAGTTTTCAAAACGTGCTTTTGCGCAACCGTTCATAGATTGTTTGCGGTCGAGCAGGTAAGAAGAAGAATACCATACGTCACGCATATAATCGATACCAAACTGGTAAGTAGCACCGTCTTTAGATACCAAAATGTGGCGTTCGTCAGTCGGTTTACCCAGCTTTATATAGCCTACGCCTGCATCTTCCAGAATCTTCTTCACTTCATCCTTATGCTTGTCGCTGATCTGGATAACGATACCCGGATTTTCAGCAAACAGAATCTTAACGATATCCTGTCCTTTCATCTTGTCGAGGCTGATTTCCATACCGCCTTCTACATTAGAGAAGCACATTTCGAGCAATGTAGTGATCAAACCACCGGCAGAGATATCGTGTCCTGCAAGAATCAATCCTTTGTTGACAAGTTCCTGTACGGCAAGGAAAGCATCACGGAAATATTCGGCATCTTGTACGCAAGGTACTTCGTCACCAACTTTACCCAGAGATTGTGCAAAAGCCGAACCACCCAGTTTCAGTTCATCGAAGCTGAAGTCAATATGATAAAGCGTAGTCTTTTCATTGTTAACCAATACCGGAGATACCACTTTCTTCACGTCGGAAACTTCACCACCGGCAGAAACAATCACAGTTCCCGGAGAAATCACTTTCTCGCCGTTCGGATACTTCTGTGTCATAGATAGAGAGTCTTTTCCGGTAGGAACATTGATCTGCAGCGCGCAACAGAAATCGCTTAAAGCTTTTACAGCTGTGTAAAGACGGGCATCTTCACCTTCTTGAGAGCGGCAAGGCCACATCCAGTTGGCAGACAGTGAAATGCTATCCATACCTTCCGCCATTGGAGCCCAAACAAGATTGGTCAGCGCTTCGGATACAGAAAGAATAGAGCCGGCAGCCGGATCAGCCAATGCTGCTTGCGGAGCATGTCCGATAGAGGTAGCGATACCTTTCTCGCCACGGTAGTCGAGTGCTACGACACCGCAGTCGCTCAACGGCAACTGAAGTTCACCCTGACATTGCTGACGAGCCACTTTGCCTGTTACCGAACGGTCTACCTTGTTTGTCAACCAGTCTTTGCAGGCTACAGCTTCAAGCTGCAATACATTCGTCAGATATTCATGTAGTTTAGACAATTCGTATTTCGGCATTTCATAATGACGTTCTACGGTCTTGTCTACCATATAGGTTTTGGGAGAAGAACCGAACATCTGTTCTACGGCAAGGTCGAACGGACGTACACCGTCAGCCTGTTGGAAAGCGAAACGATGATCACCGGTTGTTTCACCGACTACGTACATTGGAGCGCGTTCGCGTTCGGCAATCTTACGTACATGTTCAATAGCCTCTTCTTTAATCAGCAGACCCATACGTTCCTGACTTTCGTTAGCGATGATTTCTTTGGCAGACAAAGTCTTGTCACCGATAGGCAACTTGCTCATATCGATCAAACCACCACATTCTTCCACGAGTTCGGACAGACAGTTTACGTGTCCGGCAGATCCGTGGTCATGGATAGAAACCACCGGATTCACCTCTTCTTCACAAAGAGCGCGTACTACGTTATTGGCACGTTTTTGCATTTCTGCGTTGGCACGTTGCACGGCATTCAACTCGATGCCACTGCTGTAACGACCGGTATCAACAGAAGATACGGAACCGCCACCCAGTCCGATACGGTAGTTGTCACCACCGATAACCACTACTTTGTTTCCAGCTTCCGGTGTGCCTTTCAGGCAGTCGCGTTGTGTACCGTAACCAACACCACCGGCAAGCATGATTACTTTGTCGTAACCATAAACTTCTTTGTTTTCTGTATGTTCGAAAGTCAGTACCGAACCGCAGATCAGCGGTTGGCCGAACTTGTTACCGAAGTCGGAAGCACCATTGGATGCTTTGATTAGAATCTGTTCCGGAGTCTGGTATAGCCATTTGCGTACCGGAAGAATCTCTTCCCATTCGCGTCCTTCTTCTGTGCGTGGATAAGAAGTCATGTAGACTGCAGTACCTGCAATCGGCCATGAACCTTTACCACCACCCATACGGTCGCGGATTTCACCGCCGGTACCGGTAGAAGCACCATTGAATGGCTCAACAGTAGTAGGGAAGTTATGAGTTTCCGCTTTCAGTGAGATAACACTCTTGATGTCCTTTACTTGGAAGAAATCAGGTTTTGAATGATCTGCCGGAGCAAATTGTTCCACAACCGGACCTTCAGCGAAGGCTACGTTATCTTTATAAGCAGAGATTATTTTATTCGGATTTTCCTGTGTAGTCTTTTTAATCATCTGGAACAGGGAAGATTCCTGCTCTACGCCGTCGATGATAAACGTTCCGCCGAAAATTTTGTGGCGGCAGTGTTCGGAGTTGATTTGTGCGAAACCGAATACTTCAGAGTCGGTCAGCTTCCGTCCGAGGTCCTTTTCTACTTTCTTCAGGTAGTCCATTTCTTCTTTGGAAAGAGCCAAACCTTCTTTTTCGTTGTACACTTCGAGATCTTCAATGTAGATGATTGGTTCCGGCTGACGGTTTGTCGTGAATACGTTTTGGTCGAGTCCTTTGTACATGCGTTGGAGCATCGGGTCGTAATCGGCATTTTCGTCCTTAACAGGGAAGTACTCCTCGATGCGGCTTATGCCTTCGAGCCCCATGTTTTGGGTGATTTCTACTGCGTTTGTACTCCAGGGAGTGATCATTTCGCGGCGTGGGCCAACGAAACAGCCTTTCAGGTTTTCTTCACTTTCCATCACGGCTTCGCCAAAAAGCCAGCAGAGTTTATTACTTTCGTCAGGGGTGAGCTGATGGTTGCTCTCTACGGCAATCACGCTCTTGGAAGGGGTTCTGAAAAAAAGAATCATGTTGTATATTTACGATTTTACGATTTACGATTTTACGATTGAAGTTCCTGCAGGAGAAACTCTTCTCTTTTTCTGTGGCGCAAAGATAATCAATTTCGTTGGTGGTAGGAAAAAAATAGAGAATAAATTCCTATACCTTATTTAATATGTTTATTTTCGATGTACGTTTTACTTATTATCGCTATATATAGTGATTCTTGTGTGGAAAAAACGTTAATATACTATCCCCATATCACAAAAAAGTGCGATATTTGCGACATGATTCAGATAGAGACAATATTCGATATATTAGTGAAAGGCTTTATTATTGGCGTTGTTGTGTCCGCACCCCTCGGTCCGGTGGGCGTATTATGCATCCAGAGGACTTTGAATAAGGGGCGTTGGTATGGATTTGTAACAGGTCTGGGAGCCTCTTTGAGCGATATAGCATACGCTTTGCTCACCGGCTACGGGATGAGCTTTGTGTTCGATTATATTAATAAGAATATTTTCTATCTGCAATTATTGGGGAGCATCATGCTACTCCTTTTTGGTATATATACCTTTCGTAGCAACCCGGTGCAGTCCATTCGTCCGGCTTCCTCCAGCAAAGGTTCTTATTTCCATAACTTTATTACCGCATTTTTCGTCACTCTCTCCAATCCCTTGATAATCTTTCTGTTTATCGGACTTTTCGCCCGTTTTGCCTTTGTGCAGCCGGGGGTGCTGGTCTTTGAAGAGATCACGGGATATCTTGCAATTGCTATAGGAGCATTGACCTGGTGGTTGGGTATCACTTATTTTGTGAATAAGGTGCGCACTAAATTCAATTTACGTGGTATCTGGATACTGAATCGTGTTGTAGGAAGTATCGTAATGCTGGTATCTGTTGCCGGATTGATTTATACTTTGTTGGGAGAGTCACTTTATTAAGAGATAACATAATGAATCAGATAGCACAACAACTGAAAGAGAAGAATATTGCCGAATACCTTATATATATGTGGCAAGAGGAAGACTTGATCCGTGCCAATCATTGTGAACCGGAAGAGATGGAGGCAAATGTAATTGCCCGCTATCCGGAAGAACAGCGGCCTGCCATGCGAGAATGGTATACCAACCTGATTACGATGATGGGCGAGGAAGGAGTACGGGAAAAGGGTCATCTGCAGATTAATAAAAATGTAATTATCAATCTGACAGAGTTGCACAACGCATTGTCCTCTTCTCCTAAATTTCCTTTTTACAGTGCTGCTTATTTCAAGGCATTACCGTTTATCGTAGAATTACGGAATAAAAACGGCAAGAAAGATGAACCCGAACTGGAAACCTGTTTTGAAGCGTTGTATGGAGTACTCCTGCTTCGTCTTCAAAAGAAGCCTATCAGCGAAGGAACTGCCAAGGCAGTGGAAGCTATCACTAGTTTCCTTTCTATGTTGGCAAATTATTATGATAAAGACCGTAAAGGTGAATTAAAACTGGATGAATAAATGAGAATTTTAGTAACGGGTGCCAATGGTCAGCTTGGCAATGAGATGCAGGTGCTTGCGAAAGAGAACCCGCAACATACGTATTATTTCACAGATGTGCAGGAACTCGACATCTGCGACAAGCAAGCTGTGTGGACTTATATGGCAGAGAAGCAGATTGAGCTTGTTGTTAATTGTGCTGCTTATACAGCTGTAGATAAAGCAGAAGATAATCAAGAATTAGCATACAAATTGAATTGTGAAGCACCGAAACAACTGGCAAGTGCGGCCCAAGCCAATGGTGCTGCCATGATACAAGTATCTACTGATTATGTATTTGACGGTACTGCGCATACTCCATACACGGAAGACTGCAATCCTTGCCCGGATTCTGTATACGGCACCACTAAACTGGAAGGAGAAAAGGAGGTAATGAATCACTGCGAGCAAGCAGTCGTTATCCGTACCGCATGGCTCTATTCTACTTTTGGCAATAATTTCGTAAAGACGATGCTTCGTCTCGGAAAAGAACGTGACAGCCTGGGAGTTGTTTTCGACCAGATCGGAACTCCGACGTATGCCAATGACCTGGCACAGGCTATCTATACTATTATTAATAAAGGTATCGTTCGCGGTATCTACCATTTCAGCAATGAGGGAGTTTGTTCCTGGTATGATTTCACAGTAGCTATTCATCGTCTGGCAGGAATAACTACCTGCAAAGTGAAACCTTTGCATACAGCCGAATATCCTGCGAAAGCAAACCGCCCGGCATATTCCGTGCTTGATAAAACGAAAATAAAAACAACGTTCGATATAGAGATTCCTCATTGGGAGGAGAGCCTTAAACAATGCTTGATAAAATTAGGAATGAAAAATGAAGAATGAAGAATTTCGATGCGGCTTTATAGATAGCGTAACAATTCTTCTTTCATCATTCATCATTCTTCATTCATATTAATATATGGCAGATAATACAGAAATTTTGAGACGGCGGACGTTCGCCATTATTGCGCATCCGGATGCTGGTAAGACATCTTTGACGGAAAAGTTATTGCTTTTCGGAGGTCAGATACAGGTAGCTGGCGCAGTAAAGAGTAATAAAATTAAAAAGACGGCTACGTCCGATTGGATGGAAATCGAAAAGCAACGTGGTATTTCGGTAACGACTTCCGTGATGGAATTCGACTATCGGGACTATAAGATTAACATTCTCGATACTCCCGGTCACCAGGACTTTGCCGAAGATACATACCGCACACTGACAGCTGTAGACAGTGTTATCATCGTTGTAGACGGTGCGAAAGGTGTGGAAACGCAGACGCGTAAACTGATGGAGGTGTGCCGTATGAGAAAGACTCCGGTAATTATCTTCGTCAACAAAATGGACCGTGAAGGAAAAGACCCGTTCGATTTGCTCGATGAGCTCGAAGAAGAACTGATGATTCAGGTTCGTCCCTTGTCTTGGCCGATAGAGCAGGGAGCACGTTTCAAAGGGGTATACAATATCTACGAACAGAAACTAGACTTGTATCAGCCATCCAAACAGATGGTAACAGAGAAAGTGGCAGTCGATATTCATACGGAAGAACTGGATCAGCAGATTGGTAAGTCGTTGGCAGACAAACTGCGTGGCGATTTGGAACTGATTGAGGGTGTTTATCCGGAATTTGATTCGGAATCCTATTTGGCAGGAGACTGTGCGCCTGTATTCTTTGGATCGGCGTTGAACAACTTCGGTGTGCAAGAGTTGCTGAACTGTTTCGTCGAGATAGCTCCCAGCCCTCGTCCTGTACAGGCAGAAGAGCGTGAAGTGAAACCTGACGAACCGAAATTCACCGGCTTCATCTTTAAGATAACTGCCAATATCGATCCTAACCATCGTTCTTGTGTAGCATTCTGTAAGATTTGCTCCGGTAAGTTTGTCCGCAACGCTCCATATACACACGTCCGTCATGGAAAAACAGTGCGTTTTTCATCGCCTACCCAGTTTATGGCACAGCGTAAAACGACGATTGACGAAGCATACGCAGGAGATATTATCGGTCTGCCGGATAATGGTACCTTTAAGATTGGCGATACATTGACAGAGGGTGAACTGCTTCATTTCCGCGGTTTACCGAGCTTCTCGCCGGAAATGTTCAAATATATCGAGAATGCTGATCCGATGAAACAGAAACAGTTGGCAAAAGGTATCGACCAGTTGATGGATGAAGGTGTGGCACAGCTGTTTGTCAATCAATTCAATGGCCGTAAGATTATTGGTACGGTAGGACAGTTGCAGTTCGAGGTCATTCAGTATCGTTTGTTGAATGAATACAATGCATCCTGTCGCTGGGAACCGGTAAGCCTTTATAAGGCCTGCTGGGTAGAAAGCGATGATCCGGCGGAGCTGGAAGCCTTCAAGAAACGTAAATACCAGTACATGGCAAAGGATAGAGAAGGACGCGATGTGTTTTTGGCGGACTCCAGTTATGTACTTCAGATGGCTCAAATAGACTTTAAACACATAAAATTCCACTTTACAAGTGAGTTTTAGAACATATTCGTACGATTTTAACTAAAAAATCAGGTAAAAAAAGGAAAAACATATCTCATATAAATGAGTGAAGAGAAATGAAGACACTATCCTGGGATAAAATTCAGCAAGGGGATGAAGAGGCATTCCGGCAGCTTTATGAGCAATATGCAGATTTACTGTATGGATATGGCATGAAGATAGCCGGTGATGATACGCTGGTGACCGAGGCGATACAGTCGTTGTTTGTTTACATCTTTGAGAAAAGAGAAACTTGCGCGGCACCTCAATCCATACCCGCTTACTTGTGTGTTTCGTTGAGACACATGATAGTGAACGAACTGAAAAAAGAGAATAGTGGATCATTCAAATCACTGGATGAAGTAGGCACAAACGAATATCAGTTTGATCTGGAGATCGATATTGAAACTGCTATTATCCATTCAGAGTTGGAAAAAGAACAGCTGGAAGTTTTGCAGAAAGAGCTGAACAATTTGACAAAGCAACAGCGGGAGGTATTGTATCTGAAGTACTATAAGAAGATGAGTCCGGAAGAAATAGCCCAGGTGATGGGACTCACTTCGCGTACAGTTTACAATACTACTCATATGGCTATATCCAGTCTACGGGAGCGCATGAGCAAATCTTTCTTGTTACTGGTGGCAGCTAATTTGTGGATTTTTAATTGAGGTGAGATATGGAAAAGTGGACAGAATCTTTAGAACAATACTTGGAGGAAGGTAAGCTTCCTCTAGTGGGCGAAATATTTTCCCGTAAGAAAGAAATAGGCGATAAATTAAAGTTGCAGCGCGAAGAAAGCCATAAGATTACCTTAAGCCGGAAAAGAAAACAAAGTGTCGGAAGAAGAAGCTTCTCCTTCTCTTGGGGAGTGGCAGCTGCGGTCGTTCTTCTTTTGGGAGTAGGCAGTTACTTCCTGGCAGAGGAAAAGGTGGTGACGGATAACACTGCAATGAATTATGAATTGCCCGATGGCAGTAGTGTGCAGGTGATGGAAAACTCACGTCTGACTTACAATCATATCACATGGCTTTGGGAGCGTAAGTTGCAATTGTTGGGCAAAGCCTCTTTCAATGTAACCAAAGGCAAGACATTCACTGTCAGCACTGAAGCCGGCGACGTGACGGTACTCGGTACTAAATTTCTGGTCGATCAGCAGGGAAAGAAGATGTTCGTAAACTGTGAGGAAGGAAGCGTGAAAGTTGAGACTGCCGTAGGTAATCATACATTGCTTGCCGGCGAAAGTGTGCGTTGCGATGAAACCAAGATTGTGCCAGTAGAAAAAAAGGCGGAAGAATCAGAGTTCCCCGAAGTGTTGGGATATGAAGATGACCCGCTGATAAATGTAGTGGCAGATATTGAGCATATATTTAAGGTGACAGTCGTCGGGCATGAGAAATGCGAGGGGCTGACCTACAACGGGACGGTCTTAACGAAAGACCTGAACGCCACACTGGAAAAAGTCTTTGGTTCGTGTGGAATCAGTTATCAAATTCGAGGGAAAGAAATTATTTTAAAATAAAAAAAGCCTCTTCTGACTATCCAGAAGAGGCTTTTTTGTTTTTCTTCAAATTTTCTTCATTTTTTCTTGGTAAAAAAACAACGGATGCTTCTCTTTCTAATATAAGAGCTATTTAATGATATTTGAAGAAAACGGTAGAATTGATTAGAAGATTAAATGTTGTAGTAGAAGAAATTAGAAATTATCCGGCAGAAATAAGGCCGGGATTCAGAACAAACAATAGATGTTTTATAGAGAATTACAAACTAAACTCAAAACAAACAATAGATGCTTTTTATAAAATTTAAATTTAACCCAAAACAAACAATGTTTTAAAAGAAATGCAAACTAGGGCTCAAAGCAAACAATAGACAGCGGCAGATGAATTATTCCTGCCACAAACGTAAGCCGGAAAGATTCCCTCATCGGACGTGATATGAGCTTTAGAGGCTTGTTTTTCCGATTAAACAGACTTAGTTGGCTTAAAAAAAAGGGTTTTTCAACTAGACTGCTACGCTAATTAAAAGAATGAAAGCCGTGATGGCCTATGAGAGGTTTAACAAGACCGGTTTTATCTGGTAGTTTAATAGTAGGTTAAGAGAGTATGAAACCAGAAAAGGGCTGAACCGGTCTATCATTGAGTATTTTTATTTAATAATTGTTTTATCAGAATGTGAGAGAAAGTTGAGGGGCTTTCTCTCACATTTTTTTTGTAGGAACGATAGATAGGACGATAGATAGGACGATTTACTATTGGACTATTTACCATTTACTATTTGGGTTGTGCAATAGGAGCAGATTGTAAATGAGATAAATGGGAATTTAGTTTAGATGTGGATGGCACGCTAAATCATAAATCATAAATTATAAATCATAAATCATAAACTTCCCCAGTTTTCCAATCAGAGAAATGACGTTTTTATACATTATATTCCTTTCTTAATTTATTTTATAATAAAAATTTGGTATTTTCGGACGCTTTTTAGACGAACAACTTAAAATACTAATAGTTTATTATATGGAAAATATCGAAACAGCGATCCTGCTGATGGTGGTCGGAATGGCTACCGTGTTTGTTATTCTGCTGATTGTGATTTATTTAGGTAAGTTGTTGATTACATTAGTCAACAAGTATGCTCCTGAAGAAGTGGTTCCTGTGAAGCGGGAAGCATCGCAAGGTCCTGCCCCTGTTCCGGGAAACATCTTAGCCGCCATTACAGCTGCTGTAAATGTGGTGACACAAGGTAAAGGAAAAATCACTAAAGTAGAAAAATTATAAATCTATAAAGAATATCACTGAAAGACATGAAAAGAGAAGTAAAGTTTAGTTTGGTTTTCCGAGATATGTGGCAATCTGCCGGAAAATACGTACCTCGTGTAGACCAACTCGTAAAGGTAGCTCCTGCCATCATTGAAATGGGCTGTTTTGCCCGCGTAGAAACAAACGGCGGAGGTTTTGAACAGGTAAATTTATTGTTTGGTGAAAACCCGAATAAAGCTGTGCGCGAATGGACAAAACCGTTCCACGAAGCCGGTATTCAAACCCACATGCTCGACCGCGCACTGAACGGACTCCGTATGAGCCCCGTTCCGGCAGACGTCCGCAAATTATTCTACAAAGTAAAGAAAGCACAAGGAACAGACATTACCCGTACGTTCTGCGGATTGAACGACGTGCGTAACATTGCTCCTTCCATCACATACGCAAAGGAAGCAGGCATGATTTCGCAATGTTCGCTTTGCATCACTCATTCGCCTATCCATACCGTAGAGTACTACACTAATATGGCGCTGGAACTCATCAAACTGGGAGCAGACGAAATCTGTATCAAAGACATGGCAGGAATCGGCCGCCCTGTATCGTTAGGTAAGATCGTAGCAAATATCAAGGCGGCACATCCCGAAATCCCCGTTCAGTATCACAGTCATGCAGGTCCCGGATTCAATATGGCAAGTATCCTCGAAGTATGCGAAGCCGGTTGCGACTACATCGACGTAGGCATGGAACCGCTATCCTGGGGAACAGGCCATGCTGACTTGCTTAGCGTGCAGGCAATGCTGAAAGACGCCGGATATCAAGTGCCCGAAATTAATATGGAAGCCTACATGAAAGTGCGCGGCATGATTCAGGAATTTATGGACGACTTCCTCGGCTTGTATATCAGCCCGAAAAACCGTCTGATGAACTCCTTGCTGATTGCTCCCGGACTTCCCGGTGGTATGATGGGTAGTTTGATGGCCGACCTCGAATCCAATCTGGAATCAATCAATAAATATAAGGCAAAACACAATCTGCCGTTTATGACGCAAGACCAGTTGCTCATCAAGCTCTTTGATGAAGTAGCTTACGTATGGCCTCGTGTCGGTTATCCTCCATTGGTGACTCCGTTCAGCCAATACGTGAAGAACCTCGCCATGATGAATGTGATGGCTATGGAAAAAGGAAAAGAACGTTGGGGAATGATTGCCGATGATATTTGGGATATGATTCTGGGTAAAGCCGGACGTCTGCCGGGCAAACTTGCTCCCGAAATCATTGAAAAGGCAGAACGTGAAGGCCGTAAGTTCTTCGAAGGTGATCCGCAGAATAACTATCCCGATGCTCTCGACAAATATCGCAAACTGATGAAAGAGAACAAATGGGAAGTGGGACAGGACGACGAAGAACTCTTCGAATATGCTATGCACCCGGCTCAATATGAGGCTTACAAGAGTGGCAAAGCAAAAGAAGACTTCCTGGAAGACGTAGCCAAACGTCGTGCCGAAAAAGATAAATCTCCGGAAGAAGATGCCAAACCGAAGACACTGACCGTACAAGTGGACGGACAGGCTTATCGTGTGACGGTAGCATACGGTGATACCGAACTACCTGCTGCTCCTGCGGGTGCTGCCGCTGCTCCGGCAGGAGAGGGTAAAGAAGTACTTTCTCCGTTGGAAGGCAAGTTCTTCTTAGTGAAAGGTGCGCAGGAAACTCCTTTGCAAGTAGGTGACACTGTGAAAGAAGGTGATGTAATCTGCTATGTAGAAGCGATGAAGACCTACAATGCCATCCGTGCAGAGTTTGGCGGTACAGTGACTGCTATCTGTGTCAACCCGGGAGATGCTGTTTCAGAAGATGACGTATTAATGAAGATAGGATAATGAACGAAATATTTGAGAACTTATATGACATGACTGCGTTCAGCAATATCATTGCCGAACCACAGTTCCTGATAATGTATGCCATCGCGTTCGTTCTGCTCTATTTGGGTATTAAGAAACAGTACGAGCCGTTGCTGCTTGTCCCCATCGCTTTCGGTGTGTTGCTAGCCAACTTCCCCGGAGGAGATATGGGCGTGATTCAGGCCGACGAAAATGGTATGGTGATGGTAAACGGAGTGTTGAAGAACATCTGGGAAATGCCTTTGCATGACATTGCCCACGAACTGGGAATCATGAACTTCATCTACTATATGTTGATTAAAACAGGTTTCCTGCCTCCGATCATCTTTATGGGTGTCGGTGCGCTGACGGACTTCGGGCCGATGTTGCGTAACTTGCATCTTTCTATATTCGGTGCAGCTGCACAGTTGGGTATCTTTACCGTGTTGCTGGTAGCCATCCTGATGGGATTCACTCCACAGGAAGCCGCTTCTCTGGGCATTATCGGTGGTGCGGATGGTCCGACAGCCATCTTTACCACCATCAAACTGGCGCCGCATTTGCTGGGCCCGATTGCCATTGCCGCTTATTCGTACATGGCGCTCGTTCCGGTGATTATTCCGTTGGTAGTGAAGCTGTTCTGTACGAAGAAAGAGTTGAGCATCAACATGAAAGAACAGGAAAAGAAATACCCTTCGAAGACTGAAATCAAGAACCTGCGTGTATTGAAGATTATCTTCCCGATTGTGGTAACTACTATTGTTGCCCTCTTCGTGCCGAGTGCAGTGCCTTTGGTGGGTATGTTGATGTTTGGTAATCTGGTGAAAGAAATCGGAACCAACACATTCCGCTTGTTCGATGCCGCTTCCAATAGCATCATGAATGCTGCTACCATCTTCCTCGGACTGTCTGTAGGAGCAACGATGACAGCCGAAGCATTCCTCAACTGGACAACAATCGGTATTGTGATCGGTGGATTCCTTGCATTTGCACTTTCTATAACCGGTGGTATTTTCTTTGTGAAACTGGTAAATCTCTTCTCGAAGAAGAAAATCAATCCGCTTATCGGCGCCACTGGTTTGAGTGCCGTTCCGATGGCGAGCCGTGTAGCCAATGAGATTGCTTTGAAATACGATCCGAAGAATCACGTATTGCAGTATTGCATGGCAAGCAACATCTCTGGAGTAATCGGTTCTGCCGTAGCTGCGGGTGTGTTGATCTCCTTCCTTGCGTAAGATAATTCCTGCCTGAAAAAGACTTTTTATACATTCACACTTGGAAGATTCGTTTGATAGCGTTATCTTTGTGTGAATGTATAACAGTAAAAATAGCAAGCGTATGAGTGCAATGTCATTGGAAGCCGAAAAGAACGAACTGATTCGGCGGATTCTGGATGTGGATGATGTCGCTATTCTGCGGAGAGTGAAATCGATGTTGAGTTGTGAAGAAGAGCAAACGAATGTTGTCGCAGAGGAAGCAGCTCCCTACCAGACAAAGGCGGAGATTCTGGCAAGCTTAGATCAGGCGTGTAAGGAACTGAAACTGAATCTGGAGGGTAAGTTGGAGTTTAAGTCATTAGATGATGCCCTTAATGAAATATAGAATAAGCGTTACCCTCGAATTTTTAAGGGAAATGAAGCATTTGTCAAAACGGTATTTTGTAATCCTTATGATATAAAAAGAAATCGTCCTGTTTCACGGTTACGTGATAACAGGACGATTTCTTTTATAAGACTAAGACTTTGTGAACAAGTTTCTTTTGTTTCTAAATTTATTCACTGATTACCTTTCTGTATTCCGCTACCGCCATCTTTTCCGACAGATACGCATTAATCAGATTGGTGTGCGCCTGTGTCCATGACAATTGTGCGGAGAGCACATCCACCATGTTTGCCTTTCCCTCATTATACGAGAAAGAAACCAAATCAAGATTTTCATTAGCCAGATTCATAGTCTCTTTGGCGGTTTTCACTTGATATTCCGTTTCCGTCAGTTTGGTCAGGGCGGCAGAAAGTTCCTCGTTGATATTATCCGTCACATAACTTTGTTGCAGTTTCTGTATGCCGATATACGCTTTCTGCTGACGGTTTGTTTTGAACCGGGCTCCCCAACGGAAGATCGGTATATTCAGGTTAATGCCGACGATGGGATTGAAAGAAACATCATAACCGAGGTTAGGTGTTGCTGTAGCCCATCCGCCGCTGAAATACATATTCAATTGCGGGTTGAACTGGCTAAGAGCCGCTTTGCGTTGCGCCTGACTTTTCATGATATTCACCTCCGTACTTTCATAATCCGCGCGACGTTGCAGTACATTCTCCAGAGAAAGGATCTGCACCGGAGCGGAAGCCGTGTCAATCGTGTACAGACTGTCTACGGGATTGTTCGGATCTTCTCCCATCAGGATATTCAGCTTTTGCAGCGCCAGCGTATAGTTCTGACGCGCCTTGATATATTGCAATTCCGCTTCTTTCAACCGGGTGGAAATCATTAATAAGTCCGTGCGACTAATCATACCGTCGTTAAAACGATCCTGAATGATGTCATACTGTTGCTTCACAATACTTTGATACTTGTCCGCCGCCTGCAACATAGCCTGTGAAGCAGAAGCATTCCAGTAAACCGCATCGCTCTGATAATGAATCTGGTCGATGGTAAGCTCCTCATTTAGTTGATTCAGCCTTTCATCCGCTTTGGCAATCTTGTGTTGGGCGTTGAGTGCTCCGCCCGTGTACAACGGTTGCGAGACGATAAATACACCTTGATAGGTATGGTTGCGGTATTCGCCTACCGGTTCGTTCCATGCGCTAAGGTCGCTCATGTTGAGGGTCCCGTCCGCATTGATATCAATTTTGGGCAAGAATCCCGTGTGAGCAATCTTCCGTGCTTCCGTACTTGCCATCGTCTTTAGTTTCTGTTGCTTCAGAATTTGACTGTAAGCTTCCACTTTATCCCGGTAAGCTTCCCGGCTAAGATAGGGCTGCTGTGCCCCGGCAGTGAGACCGAGGAACAGCAGAGACAGAGTTATAAGTTGAGTTTTCATTTTATTCAATCTATACAATAAATTCAAGTTTCATATAAGAGAAGGCAATTAGCCTTTGATTCTCTGAATGGCACAATAAGCTACCGGAAGAACAAACAATGTCAGAGCCGAAGCCACCAACAGACCTCCCATAATCGTAGCCGCCATACCGCCGAACATCGCGTCGAACAACAATGGCAACATACCCAGAATGGTAGTGCCGGACGCCATTGCTACGGGGACAATACGACTCGTTGTAGCACTGACAACAGCATCCAACGGCTTTTTGCCCGTTTTAGCCTCTAGATCAATCTGTTCCACCAGTACAATCGCATTTTTGATATTCATCCCAATTAGTCCGAGCAAACCAAGGATGGAGAAGAAGTCGAACGACTTGCCTAGCAACACCAATCCCAAAACGATACCGATAAAAATAAGCGGTAACATCAACAAGATCACTGTCGGCTTACGATACGTTCTGAACAGGAACAACAGCGTGACGAACATCAGGAAGAACGTCAACGGTAAATTCTTGGCCAACGCCTCGTTAGACTCCACCTGACTTTCCTGTTCCCCGAAATACTTCATCGTATACCCCTCCGGCACTTTTATCTCTTTCTGCACCAGCGGCCAAACCTCATTGAAAGCAGCAATCGCATTCACTCCGCGACGCGGATCGCATTGCGCCATCATCACCATTTGCCGGTTGTAATCCTTCACATTCGAGAAACGATATTGGAAATCAAATTCCGATACCACCTGTTCCAGACTGGTCGTTTCATTCCCCGTGCCGAACACGGGCAACGTGCGCAGGTCGTTGATGCGGAACGAATCCACCGTGTTATCCTTCAATAAGATAGGAAGCACCTGATCGCCCTGCCGGTACTCTCCAAGCGTCATACCTGTGGTTCCGATCTGGATACTTTGTGCCATTCCCTGACGCGATACCCCTAACGGTTGCGCCCGTTCGGGACTATATACAGGCTTCCATACAGGAACTTTATTTCCCCACGAATTGCGCACATTGATTAAATCCGGATTCCGGTGCATAATCTCCAAAGCCTGGTTGGTGAGCGCCACAAGCGTGTCCACATTCGGACCGATAAATCCGATTTCGATAGCGGCATCCACCGCAGGCGACAGTTTGAACAGACTGGTACGGGTAATCGCATTCGGATAATTCGCCTTCATGTACGCGTCGAAATCTTCTTCATACTCTTTCGTATATTTACTGTCCGTCAATTCAACTAATACATTGGCAAAATTCGGTTTCGGCCCCACCGAAGTAGAAGCCAGATAATACCTTAACGGCGTGCTGCCGAAGGTGATCGACACTTTCTTCACTTCCGGCTGCTTTGCCAGATGCTCTTCTACGGATTTCATCTCTTTCACTACATCATTGATGCTATACCCGTCGGGATAGAACACGTCCGCCCGGAAATAAGGCTTATCGAGAGAAGGGAAGAAGTTTTGCGGCATCATTCCCATGATAACCAGCGAAGCAATAAAGAGTACTACCATCGAACCCAGTGTCAATGTTTTCCTGCGAATCAGCGTGCGGAGGATGGAGGCGAATTTGTGATAGAACGGTTTGTCATACGGGTCTTTCGTGCCGTCCTTTGCTTTCGCTTTCAGGATGAAATTACCGAAAACGGTGGTCTGCGTCAGCGCGAGCACCCAGCTCAATCCCAGCGAGATGGCAAGCACCACAAAAAGCGGTTTCACGATTTCCGCCACGGCAGAAGGAGCAAGGTAGAGCGGGAGGAACGAACAGATAGCGATGAACGTAGCCCCAAGCAATCCCCATTGCGGACCGGTTGCGCCGTCTATCAGCGCTTTCCGCCGGTCTACTCCGCGGGCGATGGCAATCTGTGCGTTGTCCGTTACCACGATGGCGTTATCCACCAGCATCCCCATGGCGATGATAAATCCCGCCAACGAAGTACGGTTCAGCCCGACACCGAAGAAAGACATGATAAGCAATGTGCCGCCAATAGAGAAAATCAGTGACGAGCCGATCAGCACACCTGCGCGCAAACCCATCACCAACATGATAATCACAATTACAATCAGAATCGATTCGATCAGGTTGATGATAAATCCGTTGTTGGCTTCGTTGGCAATTTCGTTCTCCAGATACAGGCTTTGCAGTTCCAGTCCCACAGGCATCAGTGGCAACAATTCGTCCAGTTTGGCTTTCACGTTCTTGCCCGTCTGCACCACGTCCCGTTGCGGGTCGGTGGAGACGCCGATGCCGATGGCACGTTTGCCGTTCACGTGCATGATGTTGGATGGAGGGTCCATGTACCCTTTTTCGATGACGGCGATATCGCCCAGTTTCACTTGTCCGGCTTTGGTGGTAATCACTTGGTTGCGGATATCGTCTACGGTGGTATACATACCGTTGGCAGTCACCCGTAGCTGTTGCTCGCCGGCACGGATTTCTCCGGTATTGATAATCTGGTTCTGCGATTGCAACAGACTGGCAAGCTGTTTCGGGTCGATGCCCATACCTACGAGCTTATTGGTGGAAATAAAAATATTGACCACCTCCGTCTGCGTCCCGAACAGGGCGACTTTCATCACCCCGTCCGCCGTCACTACCTGCGTCTTGATCCGTTCCGCCCAGTTGCGCATCTCTTCGTATGTGTAACCGTCGTCCGCCGTCAGACCGTAATAGATGCCGAACACGTCGCCGAAATCATCGGAAACCGTCGGTGCGGAAGCACCGCTCGGCAATTGTGGCTGTATATTTAGCACCTTCCGTCGCAACTCATCCCACTTCTGCGGAATGGAGCTTGCCGACAAGGAAGGTTGCAACTCGAATGTGATTTTTGAGAGCCCGTACATCGATTCTGATTTTATCTTGTACACACCGCTCATACTTTGAATTTCACGAGAGATAGGCTCGGTAATCAACCGCTCCACTTCTGCCGGTTCGGCACCCGGATAGCGGGTCATAATAACCGCCGACTTTATGACGAAAGGAGCATCCTCTTTCTTACCCAGCTTGCCGAAGGAAGTGATTCCCCCAATCAGCAATACAGCAAGAAAGAAATAGATGATTTTCGTATTATCTAATGAATATTTGGCTAAACTCATAATAAATGATCGTTGATAATTGATGAATGACAGCGGATAAATGATTACATAATCATTTACCAACTATCACCTGTCAACAGTTGTGATAGATTCTCCTTCTACTAGTTGGTATACGCCTGCTATGACGATTTTTTCACCGGGTTTCAAACCTTCCGAGATGAGCGCCTGTGCTTCTCCGGTCGGGGCGTTGACGGTCACTTCCCGTTTGTGGACTTTGTTGTCTTCTACCACCCAGACATACATTTTATTCCCTTCGCTTTCGCCGAATACGGCACTAAGCGGTACGATCGTCCAGCTATCCTGCACCAACGGACCTACATCTGCCGTGAAACGGATGCTGCACGTGAAACCGGGTTTCACAGCATACAGATCGCGGTCGAATGACGGATCGTCAATCGTGATGCTGACCGGAATTCCTGTGCCATCCGTAGAAATATCAAGATATTCTTCCAGTTTCGCTTGAAACACGTGTCCTTTAAATGTGTCGAACTCTACAAGGAAACGCGGGTCTTTGGCGCGCAACAAATAAAGATACGCATCCGGAATGGTGAATTTGATACGCAGATTGTGTGTATTGACAAGCTGCACGATACCCTCACCGGAGTTGACACGCTGATAGTTTTCCACCAGTCGTTTTTCGATTGAACCGTCGAAAGGAGCTGTCAGCTTGGTGTCGCGCATATTGTTGGCAGACAGTTCGTATTCAGACTTCGCCTTCTGGAAGTTGGCGAGGCTGATTTCATATTCCTGTACGGAGATCGCTTGCCGGGAGAGGAGCCGTTTGTTACGTTCCACTTGTGCCGAAGCCGTTTCGTATGCCGATTTCGTAGCGGCATATTGCAACGCGATGTCTCTGGGGTCGATAGCCGCGATGAGCTGTCCTTTTTTCACTTTCTGTCCTTCGATGACAGGAAGCTGGATGATTTGTCCGTTGACCCGGAAAGCCAGCTTCACATATTCCACCGCTTCCACGATTCCCGAGAAATCTTTTCTGATAATCGATCTTGACTCGACAATCGTAGTCTTTACGGGACGTGCAGTTGTCGTTGTCGTTTCTTTTTTCTGTCCGCAGCCAGTCAGCAAGATTGCAGCCGCCAGGACGAATCCAAATTTCTTTTTCATATACCACGTTGATGTTTAGAGGTTTTGCGTTGATAAATAGCGAATAATATACTAAAACAACTCCTGTTTATTTATGTTCAATATTCCTGTCTTTTCATATCCTGCCTCTTAACCTTTATATGGAACACAAAAAAAACGGGAACTTTACCGTTTCTAAGGTAAAATTCCCGTCCAACTCTTTTGTTTCATTTTACATCATCAGGTTCTGACCTCCAATGACGCCTGCAATAGCAGTAGCAACCGCAATGACGACTTTTAAAATCGTATTCCAAATGGATTTCTTCATAATTCAACACCTCCTTTCCATACAACCATCATTTATCACCTACTATATTACGCTGCCGGATCGGGCGCTTCCTGACCACCGCCGCCCGGTTTGTCATCACCCGAACCGCCGGCGTTGCCACCGCCTCCCGCTCCCAGTGCTTTCGTCAACTGGTTGACGTGGATATATGACGCTCCCTGAATCAGCGCACGGGTGATATTTCCACCGGCATCCCGCGTATATTCCGGGGTAAACTGGCAACGCAATCCCGTGATTTGTGCCGGACTAACATCGGCTTCCGCATCCACCCCCTTGCAGCGTGACTGGCACACCATGGTAAATGTGCCCAATCCTTCGAGTTTCACTGTCCTGCTGTTGAGCAACTGCTCGCGCATCACTGCCATCAGGTTTCGGATCACGTTGTGCACGTCACCAGCCGTCAGTGATGACCGTTCGGCAATCGTTTCGCCAATCATTTGCGTATCCACTACGTTTCCCATTTTAATCAGGCAGGGATGCCATTTCTTCTTTTTGTCCTTCGATGCGATATTGGACTGAACCGCTTTGTAAATCAACATACTGATTTCCTCCTTTTTAAGTGAATAAATAAGATTTTATTGAGTCAGTAAACGAACGTTTTCTGTCTCTTTTACAGTAGCAAAGATACCCCAACCGGCAGGGGAGGAAACATGAAACGGTATCTGCCGGTAAGTGAAGGCAAACGCTTGAATATCTGTGTATTTGCTTGCATTTCTACGCAAAAAACAGTATCTTTACATGACGTAAATAATAAATTAAAAGAAGAAAATCTATGAAGAAAACGGAATTGGCATTACTCTATATGCCGTATGCAAGTGCCGATGTGGCAAGAAGACATTTAAATAAATGCATCCGCCGAAACCGGGAGTTGCTGGAGGCTCTCGAAGCTACCGGCTGGGCGTTTTGGATACATTGGCTCACACCGTTGCAGGTGGAGCTGATTGAGAAGTATTTGGGAGAGCCTTAATCCCTGTTTTTGATCTCCCAAAAACCATTACGACGACCGTTTTTACGCTCTATGATGCCCCTTTCGCTCAAGTTGACAGTCATGGTTTTAACGGTTCTTTCAGACTTTCCTATATGCTGGGCAATTTCTTTTTGTGTTGCATTAGGTTTTTCTTTAAGGTATTTCAGTACGGCCATTTCTTCCAAAGTGCAATCCAAAGTGCAATTTTTGCACTTTGGATTTTCTGTCTCTGTTTGTTTTGCACTTTGAGTAGCTTGCTTTTCAAGTTCACCAATCTGTAGATGGCGGTTTTTAAGTGCATTCTGTTCTCCAAGAATAAGATTTCTAAAGAACTTTTCTATATACTCGGTCGTAGCATAAATGCCTTTGGTCAGGTCATTATAATTAGCGCGAACAAGAGCATTACGAAAATACCAGGAATGGTCGGTAAAGGCTTCATTACTGATATTAAATCCAAAAGTATGTAGATATTTGATTATGAAAACGGCTGTTGTACGTGTATTTCCTTCACCAAAAGCGTGTATTTGCCATATTCCGGATGCGAATTGAGCAATGTGTTTGATGGCTTCATCTATATTCAGTCCCTTATAATCAAAGATCTTTTCTTGAGAGAAATCATAATCCAAAGTTTCACGAATGCTTCCTGCACTGGCATAAAGCACGGTTGCTCCCTTAAGAACCCACTCGTTTTTAGTAATATTGTAATCCCGTATTTGTCCGGCATGGCTGAATATGCCTTTGAATAAACGGCGATGAATAGCAATATATTCGACGGGTGAGAACGTAAATGTTTTTTCTGAAAGGATTTCGGTTATTCTGGCTGACACTTTATCGGCTTCTTCCGTTCGATCTTCTATGGAAGACCGAACCGTCTTCGATTTATAATAACTATCAACTAATTGTTTGACTTCGTCAATAGTTATATCGCCTTCAATGTGTTGCCGAGCCTTTTCCTTCAAATATTCCGAAGGTTTAAGCCCATCAACAGCTTGCAAACCAATAGCTGTCTGCCACGCATAACCTTTTTCACGTTTATGCGGCTCGCCTTGTCTTATATATTCTTCGAAGTCGTTCATTCTTAATGAGAATTAAATGTGTATCTTTTATCATTTGAATTCAGTGACGAACAAAGATATATTTTTTCTTCATTCACTTGACAACTTTAAGAAAATAATTCTTTGCAACTAGCCAATATAATTCTTGTAGCAGCCTTAATCCCTAAATCCATCCCTCTGACGAGAATAAGTCTTTGGCTCCCTTCCACGGTTGCACCTGCATACCCGGTTCGGGTGGCGGCGTACAAGGGGAATATCTTCCGTTGGTTACATCGTAGCAGAACGCTGCGTTTCCCTTTGTTCCGAAATTACGGAAACGGGTTTTCTCGACGTGTATATACACGATCCCCATTTCATCTTGACGGTCTACCACTATTCCGTAGTCCGTCATGTTGAAAAAGTTGGCCGAGCCGTTGATGTCATACATGGTGGGAACTTCCGTTTTCTGCGTGCCGTATTGCTTGTTCATCTTTCTCGGATGCGCCACCAGAATGACGAGGCAGGAGTTGAGCCGGGCAAAACGTGCCAGACTATTCATGAATGAACCGATATACCCTGTCTCCGTCATGCCTGCCGGAATCTGATGGTTGATGTAATTGTACGGGTCGATGACAAACACACGGATGCCGTGACGGTGTACCAGTTCGCGTGCCTTCGACAAGACGTTGCCCAGTGTGAAATCCCCGTCCGGAAGAATGTGCCAGACGCGTTGCGAAAGATAATCCACTACGCGGGCGAATTCCTCCTCCGTAGAGAAATCTTTGCGGAAACGGTGTCCCAGCAGTTTCTCCGCCAGTTTGGCATGATGATACTCGATTGGCGTGTTCTCCGGACTGAAATATCCCGCTCGCCAATCTTGGCGGGTGCAGAGCCGGAGCACTATCTCATCTACAAAGTCCGATTTGCCATGTCCGGGAATACCGGTGACGGTGAGCACCCGCCCCGTTTCCAGCCTCATGATTTCGTCCAGATTCGGTATTCCCAATTCCACGCCCGAAGTATACCCCTCTTCAAACAGTTGGTGCAATCCCTCCCGTAAGTCTTCTGCCGTAAACGTACCTTCCAGGCGGGGGATGGGCGCGTCCTCTAGCGCCTTCAGTAGTGCGTCCGGGCCTTCCGCCACGAGCAGTTCGTTGGCGTCCTTGTATGCTTCGCCGTAGGTGACGATACGGCAGCGGTCTACCCCCAGCCGTCGGGAGAGTTCCCGGCACAGTTCCCGTCCCTTGCGGTCGGTGTCCACCGACAGATAAATCACTTGTTTCTGCTCGAAATGAGATTCCGACAATTCGTCCAGCCAGTCCAGTTGACTGTTGGCACCGTTCGGCACGGAAATGACATCCGTCCGGCCGACAGCCATGTAGGAGAGAGCATCAAATTCCCCTTCCACGAGGATGCACTCCGGCGTGTCGCGGATGGCGTCGATGTTGTAAGGGATGGTGCGCGCTCCTTGCAGCAATTTGAAGTGCTTTTGTGAGTCGCGGAACTTCGTGTTCACCAATTCCCCGTTTTCAAAAAAGTTGAAGCAGAGACAGTCCCTCTTTTCCCAGCCTTTCTCCTTTCCGGATATAGGCATCGAGATGGAGGCGAAAGCCACGCCAGCTTCCACCAATACTTCCGGCGGAATGTGGCGGACGTCACGACACCATTCAATTTGCTTCTGTGTGAGTGCCCCTTGCTCTGGGTCGCCGTGCGGCTTTTCAGTGGGCGGACAACTGGAGTTGCTACCTGTTGCCGTTGGAAATTTGACCAACGGATCACCCAGCTTTCTGCCTTTTCCGGCATATATGGCTGCCGAACCGTGTGCGCCGCAGTAGTGGCACAAATACAGTTTGGTATCGAGGTTGACACTTAGTGATTTATCACGCTTATCCGTCCGTTGGGCATGACACCAGGGACATTTTGTTTTCATTTTGCCGCTTGTGCGACCGTGGGTATCAATACCCAGTTCTTTGAATCTATCCATATTTAGTAAATGATTGAGAGATAATATGCTATCGTGTCCATTCGTTCGTCACCGGATTCCAGATATGTGCCGCCGAAGGTCGCGGCTTGGCATAAGCGGGGATGGGATGCCCGTCGTAGGTACGTATTCCGTTGGTGATGGTTTCGTAGGGCGAACATTGCTGTTGCTCTTGCCGGTTTTTGAGAAACTTCTTCAGTGCCACCTGCGTTGTGGATGACACATGGCTTCCCTGCCGGGTGAGATTGGCGAAATAGTTTTTTACTTCGTGCAGGCTGTTCATCGAGCTTTCATTCCCCCGTAAGATGATTTGCTCCCGTAAATAGTTGAAGAACCATTCTTTTTCTTCCATCATCAGCCGGGGGATGCCCGACTGAATGGCTACGACTTCATACCAGGACGTGTCGTTCATTGCCTCCTGTAGATTTTCTTCCCATGCGTTGGGGCGCATATCGGGGGTCACAGCGTTCAAGTCCGTCACCTTCAAACCATTTTCTTCTTCTTTTTCTTTTCCGCTTTCTTCAGAAGAAGAATTTTTTTTGTTTATTTCTTTATTTATAATGGGGGATGGATTTTTCTGTATATTTGACGTTTTTTTCATTTCCCGAGTGTTAAAATTCTCTTCATTTCCGTTGGTTTTCAGAGAGTTATTGACGTGCGGTTTCGTGTTGCGCTTTTTTTCATCTTCCATGTTGTCAAGTGCTTCCCTATAGTCGTCTATTGCTTTAGAATGGAGGTTCATTTTCTCATCCAGATAAAAGAGTCCGTAATTGTATAATACGCTTTCCATCAGTTCGTCGCTCACATCATAAAGGTTCTGGATGAAGGAAGCAGTTTGCGGTGCCAGAAAATGTTGTGGCTGTTGATAGAGCTTTTCCATCACAAGCCAATATAGTCCGTAGGCTTTCAGTCCGTCTTGCATAATCATCCGCAGCAGTTCGTTGTCGGTGTATGCCAGTAGGGGGTGCGGGAAATAACTTCTGATGGCAGATTCTTCGCAAAAGTCGGCATAGAGTATATGCGAGTTGTATCCTTTGCCGGGACGCCGGAAATAATGGTGGTAGAGGAGCTCAAGATGTTCGGGTTGGGCATGGAATATATTGGCGATGATTCCCATTGTCTGGATATTGACGCAGCATTTAAGCTGTGCATGAGCTTCTTCGAGCATCACCCAGTATAGTCCGTATATTTCCAGTCCTTGTTCCCGTATCAAAATACTCATGGGTATATTGCTGGAAGAAGAAGTGGGGTGATTGAAGTAACCGTTATGAATCGGTTTTCTCTTTTGTGATGCGTTGTTCGATTGTTTGGTATTTGCTGAATTAGATGTTGTCATAATAAAATATATTAGTTTCTGTTTTAAATTCTATTTTTCTGAAAATGCAGATACGAAGAATCCGGCCACTTCTTTGGAAAGCAGCAAATATCGTACTCATTCTTCATGATGGAATCGGAGTATTCTCTTCGTGTATGTAATCTGTAATATAGGGAATTTTCGGAGCAGGGGAGATTTAATTCCGAAGTTCTGAAAAAGCAATGCTGGAAAAACAGATAACTGCCTCTGTCAAAAAACAAGGAAGCAGCATTGACATGATTTTTTCTCTTACTTGCGGTTGCAAAGTAACTACTTTATTTCGTATATGTCCTACAACTTTCCTAATTTAATCCATGAAATTAATTTTTTTTCACAGAAGAGCCGAATACAATCCCTGCCACTCGACACGTAAGCCATTTTCTACAATGCACGTCATAGTATGGGAGAAACCTGTTGGAGGGGTTTTCGTAGTAGGGGCGGCCGAAATAGTGTTCATATTCTGTCAGTGTCCCTGTAATGGAAAGGCAGGTTCCGTCTGTTCGTTGCAGGCAGAAATCGGCGTTGTCCCATCTCATCCGGTCTATCAGTTCTTCTACTTGGTATGCACGGCGCATAGATTCTCCCAGTGTCAACAGTGTGCCGTAATTCTCTTCCGCATCTTGGCGGATAATAGCTGCCCGACGGGAAACCGTCAGGCAACTGTCATTCTTCATCGTTTTTTTCATACAGATTTCTTTGTGCTGAAATGCTCACATTTCAGTTCTTGTTAGTGGTGTAAATGTAGTGAATTTACTTGACTTTACAAAGGATAAAATTACTTATATAATAGATGATTAGTTAAATAAATGGAATAAAATATTTTGTATTTTTCATTGTCTGAATATAGGCTTTAAAGAGCTTATGGAGGAGTTTAAAGAAAGCTGTGGAGGGAATGGAAATAGGCTGCAAAGGGCAAAGGACGGCCCTCCTTATCCTCTGTGGTGAAAACCGTGCAATAATGTCCCACATGGTAATTGGTACACTGATAATTATTCACCATTGAAACCTTTTGCGCAGCCTTTTTATCCAACTGTCACTACGTATAACGTTGTTATTCTTTCCAATCGCTTTTTTCAAATCCCGGATCCGTTCATTTTGTCTCTTCATTGCTGCCTGTATTTCGTTTATCAACGTCTTTATTTCCTTCTGCAGCTGAATTTCCTTTTCTTTCAATTGAATAATGTGGGCGTATTTCTCGCAGACCATTGTTTTGTCTATGCACAGTTGTTCCAGCGTATCAATATATTCTGCTGTAATGCCGGCTTTACTTCGGCGAAAGAGTTCCAGAATACATTCTTCGTCAACGTTCGGAACATTGTCTATGTATAACATAGGGAATTGTCCCATTTCCACCCAAAGCAGGATCGCTTCTTTTTCGATGTGATACTTAATCACTGCTTTTTCTACACTAATCCATTTTGGCATATCGCTTTTGTTTTAATGTGTTATAAAAAAAGGAGTAAATAACGTATTGTCCGGAGAGGTGCAACGAACACCCACGATTTTTATGATTTCGGTCGGGTGGGGAATTGGTTGGGGTATAAGGATTGTTGAAACCGACCGGATACAATAAAGCGTGAGTGCTGTTGTACCATTATCTAAACTTGAGGCTTAGCAACACCCTTGTAGAAGACAATGATAACAACAGACACCCACGCCAAACGTTTATATATAACACATCTCTAATCGATATGTTGATATACGACCATCTACGTGGAGTATCTGCTGTATCATCTCTCTCTACAAAGAACTGCTAATTTTCAAGTTTGAGAGACAATACGTTATTTACTCCATTAAGGAATAAAAACCGCTTTTGCCTGTTTCATCACGCTGATGGGCAGAAAGCGTATGACAAAGATATATGTTTTTTTCGGAATAGGATGGAAAAGAGGAAATAAATGCAGGAAATATGGTATGAGAATAGAGAGTATGGTATAAAGATGGTAAATATGCTATACGGGTGGCAAATATAATGTGATGATAAAAAGGAGGGAGGCAAAAGTAAAACCATCTATTAGATTGATATTATTTAGGTACGGATTACACGGATTTCACGGTTCCATTAGATAAAACCGCGAAATCCGTGTAATCCGTGCCTAAATGAAAGCCATAAAAGTCTTTTGACCTCGCATTGTCTTTCCGTGCAATTCTTTTTTTAGCTGCGATTTCTTTTGGGCTTTCCGGAGAAGATAGTCAGTTCAAGAATTGCAAAGATGATTTCCGTTGTGGTATATCCGGTAAATGTATATTCCAAATTTTCATTTTCGGAGAAATATTTGAGATAAACGGTTGGAGTGCCATTGTGGAAGTCGAGAAAAAGATAAGAAGTATAATCATAGATGCCAAGATCGGCAAACTCGTTCAGAATCGCTGTGTTGAAAATCGTGCATTGGCCTGTCTTTGATTCATTTCCGGACATTTCGAATCTGCGATGTTCTTTTGCGAGAGCGTCTTTATTCACATGCCTGAATTGTTCTTGCAGCTCTTTACTGAAAGAAAGGCGTTGTCTGATGAAATTAAAAACTTCTTCCTTTGTCATTTGTTTTAAATCGGTTATTTCCATTTTTTATTAATTATTGGGGTAAAGGTACTTTCTTTATTTGGTAATAAATCGGATTCAGTCATATTTCTTTTATTTATTTTTCGGCTTATAACCCTAAAAGAATCTGAATTTATGGATTTATTTAGGGTTATAACCCTAAAAACTTTCCGAAAATAGTATATCTTTGTGCTTATAACCCTAAAAACTTTTGAATATGATTAATCGTGAACAGTATATGGAACAAATCGTTCCTTTTATAGATAAGCCGTTTGTGAAAGTGATAACGGGTATTCGTCGCAGTGGAAAGTCGGTAGTGCTGCGTCTGATTCGTGACGAACTGTTGAGGAGAGGAGTTCGTGAAGAACGTATCATCTATCTGAATTTTGAAAGTTTTCAGTGGATAGATCTGAAAGAGGCGAAGGCTTTGTATACTTATATTCGGGGGCAGGCAGGAGATGCGGGTAAATATTATATTCTCTTGGATGAAATTCAGGAAGTGGACGGTTGGGAAAAAGTGGTCAACTCACTTCTGGTAGATTTGGATACGGATATTTATGTGACCGGCTCCAACTCACGTATGTTATCGTCCGAACTGGCAACTTATTTAACGGGACGGTATGTCGCTTTCCATGTCATGACCTTGTCTTTTAGAGAATATCTGACTTTCCATGACTTGCAGGCCAATGATCCGACACTCAACCGGAAGGAGGAATTTCAGAAATATCTCCGTATGGGAGGATTCCCGGCCATACATACTGCCGATTATGGATATGAGGCTATCTATAAAATTGTCTACGACATCTATTCTTCTGTCATTCTTCGTGACACGGTGCAGCGTCACAATATCCGGAATGTGGAGCTGCTCGAACGGGTAGTGAAGTTTGTTTTCGATAATATAGGCAATAAGTTGAACGCTAAAAATATAGCCGATTACTTCAAAAGTCAGCAACGGAAGGTGGATATGAATACCATCTATAATTATCTGAATGCATTGGAAAGTGCTTTTATCATTCAACGTATTCCCCGATATGATATTAAAGGAAAGGAAATTCTGCAGACGAATGAGAAGTATTTTGTAAGTGACCTTTCTTTGATTTATTCCGTGATGGGCTATCGTGACCGGTTGATTGCAGGTATGTTGGAGAATCTGGTCTGTCTGGAGTTGAAAAGAAGGGGTTATGAAGTGTATGTAGGCAAACAGGATGATAAAGAAGTGGATTTTGTAGCCATCCGTCGGGAAGAAAAGATTTATGTGCAAGTAACGTATCAGTTAGCTTCACAGGCCACTGTTGAGAGGGAGTTTGCTCCTTTGCTCGCCATTAACGACCATTATCCTAAATATGTAGTTAGCATGGACAGTTTGTGGCAGGATAACATGGAAGGTGTCAGGCATCGTCATATAGCCGATTTCCTGTTGGATGATATTTAACGCTGACAGGCGGGGGCTTTCGGACTGACCTGCTGTTTGTTGTGAGGAGGATAGAAGAGGATGAAAAACGAATGTGGGGCAGGATAGAAAACGAAAAAGAGGAAATTCTCTGCGAGAATCTCCTCTTTTTTCATCTTTCACGAAAGATCGAATTATTTCTTCTTACGGTCACCGTAACGGCTCATGAACTTGTCAACACGACCTGCAGTATCTACCAATGTAGATTTACCTGTATAGAACGGGTGAGAAGTGTTTGAGATTTCAATCTTCAGCAACGGATAAGTTTCACCTTCGAATTCGATGGTTTCTTTAGTTGCTACAGTTGATCTAGACAAAAACATGTCACCATTTGACATATCTTTAAATACTACCGGACGGTATGATTCTGGATGAAGGCCTTTTTTCATTTCAGTATCTGTTTTTTTAATTTATATTCTGTTACTATTTTGGTAAGAAATAGTGTAATGGTCATTTTCAGAGCGCAAAGATAATGCTTTTCTGTGAAATAGAAAAAGGTTTTCTAAAATTTCTGATTTCTAATTTATGATTTCTGATTTGCTATGCAGATTTTGGTGATTAAATGAATGAAAAATGAGGTATAAATAAGGTATAAATAAGGAGATATAAATCCGAAGGCATCAATCAGAATTCAGAAATCATAAATCCCAAAGTTTGCAAGGTGGACATTACAATCTAATGTCACACTCGTATTCCTGCTAAATTTTGCAGTCTGATTTAAACCTTTTTCTACTATATTTTTCTTTCCGATGTTCGTTATTCGATGGATAATGCTTACTTTTGCGTAGAATTTTTATTCACTAACAATAAACTTTAAACAAAATGGTAAATTACAAAGATTTAGGATTGGTAAACACAAGAGAAATGTTTGCTAAGGCTATCAAAGGTGGATATGCTATCCCAGCATTCAACTTCAACAATATGGAACAAATGCAGGCTATCATCAAGGCTGCTGTTGAAACTAAATCTCCTGTGATTCTTCAGGTTTCTAAAGGTGCTCGTCAGTATGCTAACGCTACTTTGTTGCGTTACATGGCACAGGGTGCTGTAGAATATGCTAAAGAATTAGGCTGCGCACATCCGGAAATCGTTCTTCACCTTGACCACGGAGATACATTCGAAACTTGCAAATCTTGTATCGATTCAGGTTTCTCTTCAGTAATGATCGATGGTTCTCACCTTCCTTACGAAGAAAACGTAGCATTGACTAAGAAAGTTGTTGAATACGCTCACCAGTTCGACGTAACTGTAGAAGGTGAACTTGGCGTATTGGCTGGTGTAGAAGATGAAGTTTCTGCTGACCACCACACATATACTGACCCTGAAGAAGTAATCGACTTCGCTACTCGCACTGGTTGCGACTCTTTGGCTATCTCAATCGGTACTTCTCACGGTGCTTACAAGTTTACTCCGGAACAATGCCACATCGACCCGGTTACAGGCGTAATGGTTCCTCCTCCATTGGCATTCGAAGTATTGGACGCTGTAATGGAAAAACTTCCGGGATTCCCTATCGTTCTTCACGGTTCATCTTCAGTTCCACAGGAAGAAGTGGCAACTATCAACCAATACGGTGGTGCATTGAAAGCTGCTATCGGTATTCCCGAAGAATGGTTGCGTAAGGCTGCTAAGTCTGCTGTTTGCAAAATCAACATCGACTCTGACTCACGTCTGGCTATGACTGCTGCTATCCGTAAGACTTTCGCTGAAAAACCAGCTGAATTCGACCCACGTAAGTATCTTGGCCCGGCTCGTGACAACATGGAAAAACTGTACAAGCACAAAATCATCAACGTGCTCGGTTCTGACAATAAGTTGGCACAGTAATAATCTCCGGATTATTCCATAAATAAAAGAAAGAGGCTGCTCCGGTTTGAACACTGGTAGCAGCCTTTTTTGTCTCTTTACAGTTCTATCCCTATTTCTCTTTCTTTGGGAGAGGGGGCTGGGGAGCGGAATTTTGAAAGAAGTCTTCTATTTTTTGTTTACTTTGAATATCTTTCAACCAGTTGGCGGCAGCATTGTAATAATTGGATTTTCCTAGAATGAGTTCGCCTCTCTCGTTCATTTCCGCTTCTTCTTTATCGTTTTTGGGACGTGTTTTTAGGAACGCTTCCAGGCAGCGTTCCGCATTTTTTTTGTCTTTCAAGTCATAGAAGTATATGTAGGCCATGTCATATAATAATTTGTGGTTTTGTTTGTCATACTGTTGATAGCGTTTTTTGATGGATGCAATCTGTTCTTTGTACATTTGTGCCATCTTGTAACAGTCGGTCATTCCGATATAGAGCCGGGTCATACTGCTGTCTTTGGGAATGGATAGATCAATGGCTTTTTCCAAATAGTCTACACCCTCTTTTTTCCAGGAAGTTTTGGAACACGCACGGCCGAGGTAATAAAGGAGATTGATATTGTTGGGATCATATTTCCGGGCGACTTCCAAAAAATCATGAGCCTCATAATACTTCTCTGCTGCATAGTAACTAATGCCTAAATAATAACAAGTATGAAAAGAACTGTCCCCTTGACTGACAAGATATTCATAACGTTGGATGGCAGTGGGGTAGTCTTGTTTCAAGCAGTATGCTAAAGCGTTCTGCCGGTTGACGGAAATGTTGGTACTGTCAATTTGCCGGTATTTTTCTGTAGCTTCGATGGCTTCGTCGAAATAGGAACCGGATATATTTAGAGCGCCTAGTTTGCTGGCAGCCAGATAATCGTCGGGATATTTAGCCTGGATATTGTAATAGCAACCTGCAGCGGGAAGAAGTTCGCCCATTCCTTCAAAGCTTTGAGCTTGTAGATGCAGGACAATGGCAGAACTGTCTTTTTCTGTCATCAGACTACTTTCACCAAGCGCCTCGCTAAACTTCTGTTGGGAGAGAAGCAAACTGATATATTGAATACGTACATATTTGTTTTCCGGATTCAGATCGAGTGCATGTTCATAATATTTCAGGGCTTGATTATAGTTAGCTAATGTCCGGCAACATTCGGCTGCTTCGATGAAAGCACGAGTATTTGTGGTATCATTACGGATAATTTCCTGATAGGTGGCAAGTGCCTCTGTGGTGAGCCCTAGTCCGCGCAATGCTTTGCCTTTCTGCAATAGCAGGGGAGGGGTGGATTTCTTTTGGGCAATGAGGGAAAGGGCAGTCTCATAATCGTAATTTGCCATGGCTTCTTGAATAGGGTCTGTATGTTGCGCTATTAAAGGAATAGTATAGCAAAGAAAGAATAGAATGATAATCCGTTTCATAATATTTTATTTTAGTTGTTTGACTTATCTGTTGCAAGTTACTAAAAATATTATAATTACGAATTGTTCGTAGGCTGTTTTAGATAGATTAACGAAATGATAAGAGAAGATAACACAACGGAATGCGATACGATGCATACGCCATAGCAAATGCAATACTTTTTAGGCGGTAAGTTCTTACAATAAAAAATCACCTTTACTACAATGATGCAGTAAAGGTGATTTTATAAATTCAAGGCTTTTAGGATAATCTTATTTTTTGTTTTAAGAACTGTTCAAATAAGCGTCCCCTCTTGCCTTATATCTTACATCAAGAATCCAAGCAGGATACCGGCAGCAACAGCTGAACCGATCACTCCGGCAACGTTCGGACCCATAGCGTGCATCAGCAAATAGTTGGTCGAATCGTATTCCAAACCAATCACTTGCGAGATACGTGCAGAGTCGGGAACAGCAGAAACACCTGCATTACCGATCAACGGATTGATCTTATTACCCTTCTTCAGGAAGATATTGAAGATCTTAACGAAGATGACACCGGATGCCGTTGCAATAACAAATGACAATGCACCGAGGGCAAAGATCTTGATAGAGTCAAGCGTCAGGAATTCGGATGCTTGTGTAGAAGCACCTACTGTCAGACCCAACAGGATAGTGATTGTATCAATCAACGGACCACTGGCAGTATTAGCCAAACGGCGGGTTACACCACTTTCTTTCAACAGGTTACCGAAGAACAGCATACCCAGCAAAGGCAGACCGGAAGGAACCAGGAAACAAGTCAGCAACAAACCGATGATCGGGAAAATCACCTTCTCCGTGTGAGAAACGGCACGCGGCGGTTTCATGCGGATGACACGTTCGTTCTTGGTGGTGAGCAGACGCATGATAGGCGGCTGTATCACCGGAACCAACGCCATATAGGAGTAGGCGGACACCGCAATGGCTCCCATCAGGTTAGGTGCTAGCTTGGAAGAAAGGAAGATGGCCGTCGGGCCGTCTGCTCCACCAATGATACCGATAGCACCGGCTTGCATCGGGTCGAAACCCATTTCCAATGCGATCATATATGCACCGAAGATACCGAACTGTGCAGCTGCACCAATCAGCATCAATTTTGGATTAGAGATAAGTGCCGAGAAGTCCGTCATGGCACCGATGCCCAAAAAGATGAGCGGCGGATACCAGCCGGAGGTCACTCCCTGATACAATATATTCAATACAGAACCTTCTTCATAAATACCGACTTTCAGCCCGGCATCCATATTAAAAGGTATATTACCGATCAATATACCGAAACCGATAGGAATCAGCAGCATCGGTTCGAACTCTTTGGCTATTGCCAAATAGATGAATACCAAGCCAACGAGAATCATGACTACATGCCCTACCGTAGCATTGGCAAAGCCTGTGTATGTCCAGAAGTCGGCCAGGTTATTTCCTAAAAAGTTTATAAAGTCTCCCATATTATTCAATAATTACGAGGTCATTACCTTCAAGAACAGAGTCTCCCTTGTTGACGTTGATGGCAGTAATCTTACCGTCCTTATCCGCATTGATATTGTTTTCCATCTTCATGGCTTCCAATATGATAATGGTCTGTCCTTTCTTTACAGTATCGCCTACATTCACTTTGATGTCGAGGATCACACCCGGCAGCGGAGATTTAACTCCTGATTTTCCGGTAGACGGAGCAGTCGGTTTCACTACTTGAGTAGGAGCAGTAGGAGCATTAGGCATCGGGCGTACTGTCACGGGTTTCGCAACAGGCTTCGGCTGTTTCTCCATTTCTACTTTATAGTGTGTACCGTTCACTTCTACATGAGCGATGTTGTCTTCAATATCTCCGATGGTTACTTTATATGAGTTACCGTTGATTTTATATTTATATTCTTTCATCGTTTTTACTTTTTAAAAGGTGACTTACTTTCTGGGAGGAGTTTCACGCAAAGTGTAAATCTTCGAACTCCATGGTGAGTAGCTGCGTTTTACGCGGGTGATGGTCAGTACCGTTTCTTCTACGTCGTGCACCTCATCCTGCATTTCGTGTAATGCCATAGAAATAGCAGCGTATACTTCGCCCGGAGCCTGTGACAGTTCCTTAGCTTCATGCTTGTCAATGCCTTTAGATTTCATAGCGTTGCGCTTGCTCAAATTAACGGCTACTTTTCCTACAATCTTAAAAGCAATAAAGAGAAGAATCAATCCGCAGAATACTACGCTCATGGCAGAAATGGACATTCCAACGCCATCAGCATCGTGTTCTTCAAACTTTTCCATCTTGGAATTGCTGTCAAGAGTCTTGTTGTTGGTGCTCGGAGTCACGTATTTGTCACCGCTTCCACTTTTTACTTCCCATTCAGCTGCCCCGTCGCTTACACGAGCGTATGATTGGTTGGGACCGAGCGCGCCTGCGGGCACTACAATCTGGTCGAGCAACTTTTTGCCGGAGTCGAACAGACCCACCCAGTTAGCTGTTTCCGGATTCAGCTTGAAGCTGGTATGGAAAGTACCACGGTTAGGTTCGCCATCTGCCCAGAATAGTGCATGTTGGCGTGGTTTCACTAAGGTTAGTATATCACCTTTCGGGATAAAATAAGTAACTGTATCGCCCGGTTGGCTGCTTACTTTCAGCAAGCAAGCTGCCAGGTCGGCGCTACCGAATGATTTATTGAATATTTCAATCCATGCGCTGTGCAATCCGTAATCGTCCTGAAAATTACTCTGATTGTTTATCAGGATTTCGTTTAGCACCAGCTTATTGTTCGACTTTTGCTCTCCACAAGAAGTCAGACCAATCAGCAACAGCAAAGAAAGGAATATTCCGATTTTGGTTTTGTTCATAATCGTTCTTGTTTTAATGTGAAAAGTAGGATTACAACGGAATATTACCATGCTTCTTAGCCGGATTGCTCAATTTCTTAGTCTGCAACTGCTGCAAAGCTCGGATAACACGGAAACGTGTGTTGCGCGGTTCAATCACATCGTCGATGTAGCCATATTTAGCTGCATTGTAAGGATTGGCGAACAGTTTCGTGTATTCTGCTTCTTTCTCTGCAAGGAATTGAGCAGGGTTTTCCTGATCTTTGGCTTCGCGTGCGTACAATACTTCTACTGCTCCTGCACCACCCATTACTGCGATTTCGGCAGTAGGCCATGCGTAGTTCATGTCACCGCGAAGTTGCTTACAGCTCATTACGATGTGAGAACCACCGTAAGATTTACGCAATGTAATAGTAACCTTAGGTACAGTAGCTTCACCGTAAGCATACAACAGTTTAGCACCATGAAGGATAACGCCATTGTATTCCTGACCTGTTCCCGGAAGGAATCCCGGTACGTCTACCAACGATACGATAGGAATATTGAATGCATCGCAGAAACGAACGAAACGTGCGCCTTTACGAGATGCATTGCTGTCGAGCACACCAGCCAGATACTTAGGCTGATTAGCAACGATACCTACCGATTGTCCGTTGAAGCGGGCGAAACCGATGATGATATTCTTTGCATAATCTTTCTGGATTTCAAGGAATTCACCGTTGTCCACAATAGCGCCGATCACTTCGTACATGTCATACGGTTTAGTAGGGCTGTCGGGGATAATATCGTTCAAAGAATCTTCCAGACGGTCGATTGGGTCTGTGCAATCTACATAAGGAGCTTCTTCGAGGTTGTTTTGAGGAATATAGCTCAACAGTTTGCGAATCAGTTCGAAACCTTCTTCTTCTGTTTGGGCGGTGAAATGAGTCACACCCGATTTTGTGGAGTGAACGCTTGCGCCACCGAGGTTTTCCTGGCTAACGTCTTCACCTGTAACGGTCTTCACCACTTTCGGTCCGGTGAGGAACATATAAGAAGTGCCTTCCATCATCAGTGTGAAGTCGGTCAGAGCCGGAGAATAAACAGCACCACCGGCACAAGGACCGAAGATACCGGAAATCTGCGGAATAACACCTGAAGCAAGGATGTTGCGTTGGAAGATTTCTGCATAACCTGCCAAAGCGTTGATACCTTCCTGGATACGTGCACCACCCGAGTCGTTGATACCGATACAAGGAGCACCCATCTTCATGGCCTGATCCATAATTTTACAAATCTTCAATGACATTGTTTCTGACAGTGAACCGGCAGAAACAGTGAAGTCCTGTGCGAACACATATACCAGACGTCCTTCGATTGTACCGCAGCCGGTTACTACACCGTCTCCCGGATAATGTTTTTTCTCCATTCCGAAGTTCGTGCATCTGTGCTCAACGAACATGTCCATTTCTTCGAAGCTACCCTCGTCAAGCAGCATAGCCAAACGCTCGCGTGCTGTGTATTTCCCTTTTTCATGTTGCTTCGCAATCGCTTTTTCACCGCCTCCGATACGTGCTACGGCACGGCGTTCAATAAGCTCTTTAATTTTTTCAAGTTGATTACTCATGAGTTCTTGTTGGTTTTAGAGTTTATGATTAATGTTCGCAGAGTTCTGTCAACACGCCCAAAGTTGATTTCGGGTGAAGGAAAGCAATATTCAAACCTTCGGCACCCTTGCGGGGAGCTTTGTCGATAAGGCGGATTTCTTTGCTTTCTGCTTCTGCCAAAGCATTGGCTACGCCATCTTCTACAGCAAAGGCAACGTGATGAACACCTGCACCTTTGTTTTCAATGAATTTGGCAATAGTACTCTCCGGGCAAGTCGGCTCCAACAGTTCAATTTTGGTTTCGCCTACTTTTAAAAAAGCAGTTCTTACTTTCTGATCTTCCACTGTTTCAATGTTGTAACACTTCAGACCTAATACATTTTCGTAGTAAGGAAGGGCTTCTTCGATGCTTTTTACAGCAATGCCCAGATGTTCAATGTGTGAAATCTTCATAACTATACTTTTTTTATTTGGTTTTAATCATGTGCTTATATGGCATAAAACAGCACAAAGAAAGGCATTTCTTACCTAATAAAGAAATATTTCTGCATTTAATTATTGGATTATTAAACAGAAAAAATGGTAGGGAAGGAGCATGAAGAGTCGTTTTGCAATCTTGAGATTACATTTAGACATAAAATTTGACTAAGAGTTTGTTCAGCCAATTCCAATTGACACGGAACCAGCGGCGGGTACTGCTCTGCTTTCCTCCGAATCGGAGAACGAAATCACGATAACCGTGTTTGCGGAACGGAAGTCCTACATCCATAAATTCCATGTGGCGGAATCCCCGTTGGCGGGCGTCTTCCAATGCCTTCCAAACGGCCAGCACTCCCGGATACTGAAGTGCGTATGTCTTTCTCATTCCTCCGGAGAACCAAAGGTAGGCGTCATCTCCCGAGTAGATACAGACGGAACCGCCAATGATTTTCTCTTTGTATTTTACTACGAATATTTTTGCCTGTTGTCCTTTGATTAGCATATCGTTCATGTGACGGAAAAAGTCGTTGGCAGGGAAATATCTGCGTATGCGGGAGGAATAAACCTTGTGCAGCATCCGTGAGAAATCGTGTATTTCTTCCACGGTATGTGCCTCCTCTACTTTGGCTCCATTCTTGAGTCCTTTTTTTATCTGACGGATGCGTGACGGGCTGAACCGGTCTTCCGTCTTTTTCATACTGTGCAGCGAATTGCGTACCCGCAGCCAGTTGACAGGGAAATAATCATTGGCACGGAAAACCCGATAGCCGAACATCGAATTGTTTAGGTTCCGGAATTCGATCAGGACACAGCTGCGCGATGCTTCTTGTGTGAGATGTTCGAGCATATCGCCAAAGACTTCTTCTGCCTTTTCTTTGTTGGTCGAAAGAGACTCGTCCAGAAATTCGCCTTCACTATATACTACACAATGTTTCACTAAAGAAGAAGGGAGCCACTTCTTTGCTTTGCGGATGGCAGCAAGCAGGCGTGCCACCGGTCTGCCGTCTTCTGTTGCCACTATTAATAAAGGAGTATACCCAGGAGTTGCTTCATAAATCAGAAATAACTCTTTGGAATGGAAGGTATTTTTTCCCGGCAATTCAGGAATATCCTTCCCATGATAATATGTTGTTAGTTTCAGTGGCATCTAGGTACAAATTTACACTTTTTATTCTTTATTCAACAACAAAACGGAGAATTTGTTGGAGTTGCTTGATATATATAGTTGTAAAAAATGCACCTTTATATATTTTTTCTATCTTTGCGTAATCGAACAGAACTTTTAAAAAGCGGAACTATGTTAGAAGAAATTTTAGCTTACAACAAGCAATTTGTTGAGAACAAGGGATACGAATCGTATATTACTAATAAATATCCCGATAAGAAAATAGCTATTCTTTCCTGTATGGACACCCGACTGACTGCTTTGCTTCCAGCCGCATTAGGAATTAAGAATGGCGATGTAAAAATGATAAAAAATGCAGGTGGCGTTATTTCCCATCCTTTCGGTAGCGTGATACGTAGTTTGCTCGTTGCTATTTTTGAGTTGGGGGTAGAGGAAATAATGGTGATTGCTCATTCTGACTGTGGAGCTTGCCACATGCACAGTGAAGTAATGCTCGAAAAAATGAAAGCACGCGGGATCAATCCGGATTATATTGACATGATGCGTTTCTGCGGAGTTGACTTTCATTCGTGGCTGGATGGTTTCGAAGATACAGAAAAGTCGGTGAGAGGAACAGTAGATTTTATCGTGCGTCATCCTTTGATCCCTTCAGATGTGACAGTCTACGGGTTTATTATTGATTCTACAACCGGGGAATTAACTCGGATTGTATAGATTATTAGATAGATAGGTAAATAGATAAACTTCTTTTTTAATCCCCTAAATATAGTGACGCTATCCTATCATGATAGTGACGCTATTCCTATTGTATAGTGTCGCTATGTCTGGAGGATAGTGACGCTATTTTGAAGGCAAAAAAATAAGGCAGCTTTTTATCGGCTGCCTTTATCTTTCTGCGGTTATATACTTTCTTTGACTGGTGCACTCGTTTGTGACAAATAGGGTGCCCGTACATCTCAATTTCTGCCTCACGGCTAGCTTTACGATTCGCTTTAATGTAATCGTCTTGTGTAATTCGCTTTTTCATAATGAAATTATTTATCTGTGCAAAGATACAATATATTCTTCATTTAGTGGAGTATTTGGCACTCTTTTCATGTCATAGATTCCCTTCTGACAATAGAAATGAAAAAGATACTTTTATTTCCTATTACGCTCGGTTTGCATTATCTTTGCATACATTAATCAAATGAAACCGGAAAATAATATGGAAAATTTCAGTGAATTAATAAAGAACCGTCGTAGTATGCGGAAGTTCACCGATGAAGAGTTGACACAAGATCAGGTAGTTACGTTGATGAAAGCAGCTTTGATGTCTCCTTCTTCCAAACGTAGTAATAGTTGGCAGTTTGTAGTGATTGATGATAAAGAGGTATTGAAAGAATTGTCTCATTGTAAGGAACAGGCTTCTTCATTCATTGCCGACGCTGCTTTGGCAATTGTGGTAATGGCCGATCCGTTGGCCAGTGATGTTTGGATTGAAGATGCTTCTATTGCTTCTATCATGATACAGTTGCAGGCCGAAGATCTCGGCTTGGGAAGCTGCTGGGTGCAGGTCCGCGAACGTTTCACTGCTACCGGAATGCCTTCCGATGAATTTGTTCATGGAATCCTGGGCATTCCTCTGCAACTTCAAATTCTTTCCGTTATTGCTATCGGACATAAAGGGATGGAACGTAAACCTTTCAACGAAGAACATCTTCAATGGGAGAAAATTCACATAAATAAATTCGGAGGAAAATAAATATGGGAGCTGCTAAAGCGAGTAACAGCAAAGATACTTATTTGGCTACTGCTGTTACCTTTATCGTTATCGGAGCACTTTATCTGATTGATAAACTGATTCATTTCTCTACTATTGGACTACCTTGGGTGATGAATAAAGACAATATGTTATTGTATGCTTCGATCTGTTTTCTTATTTTCAAACGCGATAAATCAATTGGTTTTGTGTTACTTGGTCTTTGGCTGGTGATGAATATCAGTCTGGTAATATCATTGCTGGGTTCGTTATCCGGGTATCTGCTGCCATTGACTTTGCTCATTGTCGGCATCATTTTATTCTGGTTTGCAAAACGGTAAGGAAATAATGAAGAGAAGTATAGAAGATACACCGATTGTGTTTATTGGCGCAGGTAACCTGGCTACTAATCTGGCGAAGGCTCTCTATCATAAAGGCTTCCGTATTGTGCAGGTATATAGCCGGACCATGGAATCTGCTCGTACTTTAGCCGAGAAAGTTGAAGCTGAATATACAACAGATTTACAGGAAATCTCCAAAGATGCTAAATTGTATATCGTATCTTTGAAGGATGCCGCTTTAGTAGATTTGTTGCCGCAGATAACAGAAGGAAAACAGAATTCTTTGTTGGTGCATACCGCGGGAAGTATCCCGATGAGTATTTGGGAAGGGTATGCAGAACGGTATGGAGTATTTTATCCGATGCAGACATTCAGCAAACAACGTGAAGTCAATTTTCAGGAAGTGCCTTTCTTTGTTGAAGCGAAACGACCGGAAGATGTAGAGTTCTTGAAAGCTGTTGCCGCCACTCTTTCGGAGAAAGTTTACGAAGCTTCTTCCGAGCAGCGTAAAAGCCTTCATTTGGCTGCTGTTTTTATCTGCAACTTCACAAATCACATGTATGCATTAGCTGCTGACTTGCTTGAAAAATACAACTTGCCTTTCGATGTCATGCTTCCGCTGATAGACGAAACGGCACGTAAAGTACACGAGCTGGCACCACGTGATGCACAGACCGGACCCGCTGTTCGTTACGATGAGAATGTGATGAACAATCATCTTGCCATGTTGGTAGATTCTCCGGCATTGCAGGAAATATATAAACTAATGAGCAAAAGTATCCATGAGCACCATCAACTATGATTTATCCCGTATCAAGGCTTTAGCTTTTGATGTAGACGGAGTATTGAGTTCGACAACCGTACCTTTGCATCCTTCCGGAGAGCCGATGCGTACTGTGAATATCAAAGATGGGTACGCTATCCAGTTGGCTGTGAAAAAAGGACTTCACATAGCCATCATCACCGGTGGCCGTACAGAAGCAGTGCGTATCCGTTTTGAAGGACTGGGCGTGAAGGATCTGTATATGGGATCCGCCGTCAAGATACACGACTATCGTGATTTTCGTGATAAATACGGACTGACCGATGATGAAATTCTCTATATGGGCGATGATGTTCCGGATATTGAAGTGATGCGTGAATGTGGACTTCCATGTTGTCCGAAAGATGCCGTGCCGGAAGTGAAATCCGTAGCAAAGTATATCTCTTATGCAGACGGCGGACGTGGCTGCGGACGTGATGTAGTGGAGCAAGTACTGAAAGCTCATGGTCTGTGGATGGCAGAAGATGCTTTCGGCTGGTGAAATCAACTGGTGACATCAATAAAAAGTATTTTCAACCATAAACCATAAATTATAAATCATAAATCGAATCATGCTTGATAATTTAAAGAAATATCAGATTATACTAGCCTCCAATTCTCCCCGTCGGAAAGAATTGATGTCAGGCTTGGGAGTGGACTATGTAGTCAGAACATTGCCGGATGTAGACGAGTCATATCCAGATACATTGGTTGGTGCTGAAATACCCGAATATATTGCTCGTGAAAAAGCAGATGCCTACCGTACCATGATGCAGCCGGGAGAATTATTGATTACAGCAGATACCATTGTCTGGATGGATGGAAAAGTACTTGGAAAACCGGAAGGTAGGGAAGGAGCCATTGAAATGCTTCGTGCTCTTTCGGGAAAGTCTCATCAAGTTTTCACAGGTGTTTGCTTGACTACTACCGAATGGCAAAAAAGCTTTACCGCTTCTTCCGAAGTATTGTTTGATGTCTTGTCAGAAGATGAAATCCAGTATTATGTCGACCTCTATCAGCCGATGGATAAGGCAGGAGCCTATGGTGTCCAGGAATGGATCGGGTATATCGGTGTGAAATCAATTTCAGGTAGCTTCTATAATATTATGGGACTTCCCATACAGAAGTTGTATGGAGAGTTGAAAAAGTTATAGTAAGGATCCTGAATCTATCTGAATATTTCTACTTACCCCAATAATATGAGAAGGCTGCCTCAAAATAGAAAATGAGGCAGCCTTTTTCTGTATTCTTAAGCAGGGACATTTGCTGAATATCCCGAATTGAAAGATGCAGGAGACTATAATAAATCCAACATCAGAGGAATGTCCTCTTCTCGAATCCCTTGTGTGAGAAGGGATTCTTCATCTTTGTGGAACATCTCCAAGAATCTTTCCCGGTTCCCACTAGCTGTAATGGCTTTTCCGTAGAAAACGGCAGCTTTCTGAATATCTCCCATTACCCAGGCCACATGCCCTGCGTTCATATAATCAATAGCCAGCGGCTTTTGTTCAATAATCTTTTCATAATATTTCATCGCCTGTTCATATTTCTGACTGATGAACGAGCACCAACCGATGCCGCGCCATGCCTTTATACAATTGTTCTCGATGAAATCCAATTTGAAGAAATAATTCAGAGCTTCCTCATATTGTCCCAATTCAGCCAGGCAACTACCGATATAGAAAGTCACATTGGTATCTTCCGGAGCAGCTTCTTCTACCTTTTTATAATAAGTGAGTGCAGCCTGATAGTTTCTGTTTAGCCGGTAACAAATAGCCAGGTGGCGATTGTTCCAAATATTATCCGGCTTCAGCGTGTCTGCTTTCAGATAAGCCTGAATAGCTTCTGCATATTTCTTTCTTTTTTGTAATGCATAGCCAAACTTCTGATAATATTCTGCACTTTCTCCTTCGAATCCTCCAATAGACTCCAGTTCTTCATAAATTTCAATAGCCTCGTCCCAACGTTCCTTTGCCAGATAAAAATCGGCAATGGGGAATAATACATCTTCCCAATACAAGATATTGTCGAGTGCAGGAACGTGATGAAGGTCGAGTTTCTCTTTAAAAATATCTCTGAACTCACTCTTGCGTACACTAAGTTTGAAGAAACGGTACAAGTCGTGCAGGTATTGGTTACTGACCGTTCCCGGACGTTCATTGAACCTCTTCATTGTTTCAACATTCGATTTCTCTGCCAATTCTGCCACCTGCTGTTCGTTCAACTGACTCAACATCATATCTTGTTGCGACTGTGGCAATTGATGAATCGTGAAAAAGAGCGAGTACTTATCGCTGTTGCTGAAAAAGCCCGATTGAAGAATTAAATCCAGCAGACTGCCTCCCTGATTTCCCGCTTGTTTCATTGCTTTGAGTACATTGGACTGTTGCTTGCTGAATGGATAAAACCAGTTATGCACCTCGCGGAAGAACGGATAATTTTTCAATGCGGCAAAAGTGCTCATATACACATCTGCGCCCTCTAATTGCAATTCGTTCATTTCACGCAATTTATCTCCCAGGCCGGACTTCTCGAACGCATCTTCCCAATCCGGGTTCATATCATTGTTTTCTTCATCGTTTTCTTCAAAACCGAACCGCATATTTTTCATGGAGGAAACATTCTTCAGCATTTCAGGAATAATCTCTTCCCTCATCTTTTTATCAATCTTTTCCGTTTCCTGACACAATAGCATTTGGCGGTAAATACGTGCGACGTCTTCTCTGAATGAAGGTATTTCCTCCATGAGATCTACCCTTTTGATAAGTTCCGGATAAAAAGAAAGACGGCTTCTGTAGATGTGGAAGATAATCATTGTACCTACCAATGCCCGTTGGCTGACGTTGACGTTAGGGTGTTCGTAAGCATTGAGCAGCCACATTATTTTTCGTAAGTCGAAACATTCCATCAAGCTCAATGTGAGGGCACTGACAAATAAGCATAAGTCATCTCCCGGAAGTAATTCCGAGGCAAGCATAGCTTTTGCGTCTTCCTCGTCCTCGGGAGTCCATGCACTGTTTGTCCATGTTCTTATAAACATAAACTTGAGCGTATCTTCATGCCGTCTTAATACTTCATCCATCTTTTCGTCAGACAGTAATCCGCTGACTGCCAAGTCGTCATTAAATGACTCCAATATGTGTAATATTGTTTTAATACCATAGTTCGACAAGTCCGCCGATCTGGGAGTGCGGCGTACCTCATGATAATATCTTGATGAAGCGTTGTCCAACATGAGCAAACGTGATTGGTCGGCAATTCCCCAGGTGTCTGCTACCATTTTTTGATACAGATTCCACCGGTCAGGGTCGTTTGCTCCCTGTTTCATGTATTCCAGCATATATTTGTAAGAGGTCTGCAATTGTTCCAGGCGAGTGCGCAAATCCCAGTCAGGACACTGCCACAGCAAAGATTCCAACTGCATTAAGGCTTCTTTGAGCCTTTTCTCTTCAAGTAAAGTACGTATATATGCGTATTGTTCATTAATCGTTTTTTCGTTCATCATTCTTTAATTATTTATTTTTTCCAATCCAGGTCAAACGTTTCCAGAGACCTTCAAAAGGACCGTGTTTATGGTGTCGGAGCCACCACGAACAAAATACCATTTGTAATAGAACAAAAAGGATGCCAAAAAGGAAACTGTAAGTGATTCCTAAATATCGTCCAAGTTCAAATCCCCAATGATAGAACAAAAGAGAACCGAAAATAGATTGCCCGAGGTAGTTCGTTAAACTCATTTTACCATAAGATGTGAAACGCATAAAGAAACTGCGGTCTTTCACACGGTAGAAAGTCAGCAGTAATCCTGTTACCAGCAATACCATGAAGCTAAGGCTACTGAATGAACTTAATATCAATTGCAAGGGAACAAGGATGGCACTTCGTTCGATGAATTCCGGCAGCATATTGTTCAATCCGTAGATGGGGAAGAAGCAGAGAAGCGAAACGGCCAATGCCTTTAACCACAAGCGTTCGTTCTGTTCGCTGTACAGGAAATATTTGCGGCGACCGACAAGCATTCCGAATAAGAATAATCCCGGTGTCTGTAAGATACGTCCATGTTCCAGTGCCCAGGTCATATTGGCCAGTTGTCCTTCCCACATATTCATGCGGACTGTTTCGAGGAAAGTTCCGTTCTTTTGTACGTCGAAAGCAATGCTGAAATAATAACCTGCCAAACTTTTTCCTGCCACATAGTCAGGATTACACAAAGCATAAATCAATTTCACCCAGTCGATAGGTTGTAGAATTAATAAAGTAGCGAAGATGACAACCGTGCGGTCACTCATCCGGCAGAATATCGGAAGGATAATTCCTAAAATCGCATACATAGTCAATATTTCACCAGTAAAGAAAGCGGCATTGAACTGTCCTATCATGAAGAGAATGAATAATCTCCATAAAAAACGCAAGCGGAAATCTTTCCCTCTTCGTTGTTGGTTGTTGTCTTGAATGTAGAAACTGAAACCGAAGAGCAGGGCAAACACAGCGTATGCTTTGTTACTGAATGTGAAGAATAATCCTCTCCAAATAGCCTGATCGGTAAATTTCATCCATTCAAAAGGTACTTCTTCTGGGAAAGAGTAGAAATTAAAATGTTCAATACTGTGTAAGAGAATAATTCCCATTACTGCTAATCCTCTTAATACGTCGGCCACGTCTATTCGGGCGTTGGTTTCCGCGATTTTGTGTTCCATGATTTCTTCGTTTCTGTTATTTATAAGGTTGATATTCTATAATTATTTGATTCCGCTGTTTTAATACTGCTACTCCAGCCCTAATACAGGATGCTAATACTTAATACTTGATACTTAATACTTAATTGATACTTAATTTAAAACCTTACCTGCACCTGTGCCTGTATCAGATTGGAGTCTTTTTGTCCGTCTCCTTTCTTGTCGCAAAAGGTATATTGTGCTTGTAAGCGGCATCTAGGGTAGAACCAGTATTGTACGCCTGCAATATAGTTATTCTGTTTGAAATCAGCAGCTTTGTTCGGGTTGAAATAATCGAACGAAGCGATGAAATCGAAATTCCGGGCGAAGCGTACACTGCCTGTTGCATAGAAACCTTCGCTTTTCACACTCCGGTCTTTTCCGGCAAGATATTCCGTGCGTAGATTAAAGGTGGAAGTGGTGACAACCCCTCCTGCACTCCAGCGTTTCTTGGCGTAATTTTCTCCGGCTTTAATTCCGGTATATTCCGAATCTGCTATGGCATGTCCTGTTCCGCGGATAAACGAACCACCTACGGATAACCATTTCAGCGGATTAACCATCAAGTTACCGACTACATCTTTTTGACTGTTTTTGTCTTTGGTGTTCAATCCCTGTCCGTTCATTACAGCCACTTTGTATTGCAGGAAGTCGCGAAATAATTTTCCGTGAAGCATCATGCCAATATCCCGTCCGGACGTCATTCCGTAACACTTATCGCTACCGCTTACTCCCGCCAGATAACAAACCGACTGTGAATAACAATTGATGAGCTCTACTGTGGTAGGAGATAATTCATTTTCTATGGTATAGGGAACCTTGAATTCACCGATACGTGCCGTAAGTCCGGGGAGAAACTGATAATCGGTATACACTTCGAGTAACATGCCCCCATTGTAGAAGTCATACATAAAATCACAAGTCCACCGTTTGGTGATCTTTCCGTGTGCCATGAAAATAATTCGCTTGATGTCGAATGTATTGTCCGGGTTCGCTGCATCGTCATAAGTATATCCCAATTGGGCATATCCGGAGAGACTAATCCGTTCTTTCAGTGTGTTGACAACTTGATTTAGTGGTGTCTGCTCCTGTGCCAGGAGAGGATTTTGCATACCTGTAATGCATAATACAAAGGTTAAGAGTTGGAGTAGTGTTTTTCGCATGAGTTAGTTGTTATTTGATTTTGATTATGGTTGATACTGTATTATGGTTGATACTGTGGGGATATACGTTGTGTCAATCAGATTCTTTTCAGAGTAGGTTTCGGGGATTCGGTGGTTTTCTTTCAACCACTGTATAGCTTTATCTATCCCTTCAGCCGAAGGGCGTTTTGCTTTTTGATAACTAGGGAGGGCGACGAGTCCTGTCAGATTTTCCGGTACACCTATTTCTAGCAGCACTTGCTTCCATTCCTTCTGTGGATGCATTTTTATATAATCTACTCCCAGATTATAACCTGTGATGAGTAGTTCGATTTCTTTTCTTTTTTCGTTGAGCGCTTTTCGTGAGAAAGCGGTAGCCGTAAAATCAATGCCCAATTCCTGTGTACTTACCAATGAACGATGCTGGCTGTTCATGGCGATGGATGCGGCAGGGTCGGGCAGGAAAGAGGCGTCAATCTGATTGTACTGCAACATTTGCAGTCGGAGAGGAAGCTGGCCGATTTCCGGTATATTCATTTCCGAAAGATTGATTCTGGCTTTGCTTAATAACTGGTCGGTAGCATATTCGATAACTGTGTTGCGTGACACAGCTATATTCTTTTCTTTGAGTTGTTCCAGTTGGTTGATATTACTTTCTTTAGAGACAATGAAGCAGAAATAACCATCATTTTTCAAGACGAGCCCTAGATCAGCATGATGGATAGCTTGCAGCACTACTGCGCTGGGATAGTCGGTAATCATGCCATCCATTTTCCCGGTCTGGAAAGCAGCGTCCCGGTCGTTGGCAGAGTTGAATGAAAGAATAGTCAGGTTCAGCCCTAATGAATCGTAGATACCTTGTGTTTTAGCTATATGGAAAGGGAGTCCGTCCAGTGTAGGCATCATGCCCAGGGTGAGTGGTTGCAGTTCGGTTAGAGGTAAAAAAGAGCCGTCTCCTTTTTTACTCTGGCAGGAGTAAAGGAAGAGAAGGATGAACCAAAAGAGTAGTATCAGTCTTTTCATACCTCGTTTTTGTAAATAAGAGGAACTCCGTTTTTTATAAATAAGGGCAACTCTTTTCACAAAGAACTGCCCTCTTATCATTAACTATTTAAAAAATTAACTAATTATCTAGTTCTATTATTCTTGGATAGCAGCGATACCCGGAAGAACTTTTCCTTCGATTGCTTCGAGCAATGCGCCACCACCGGTTGAAACGTAAGATACACCGCTAGCCAAACCGAACTTGTTAACACAAGCTACAGAGTCGCCACCACCCACAAGTGAGAATGCGCCGTTCTTAGTTGCTTCAACGATTGCTTCACCTACTGCACGTGAGCCGTGAGTGAAGTTGTCAAATTCGAATACGCCTGTAGGACCGTTCCAAAGAATAGTCTTAGATTCTTTGATAACGTTAGCGAAGATTTCTTCAGTCTTAGGACCGATGTCAAGACCTTCCCATCCGTCAGGAATTTCGTCAACAGCACAGAATTTAGTATTTGCGTCGTTAGAGAATGCATCGGCAATCTTAGCGTCAACAGCTAATACCAGGTTTACACCTTTTTCTTTTGCTTTCTTCATCAAATCCAAAGCCAGGTCAAGTTTGTCGTCCTCACAGATAGAGATACCGATTTTACCACCCATAGCCTTAGTAAATGTATAAGTCATACCACCCGCGATGATTAAGTTGTCTACCTTGCTCAACAGGTTTTCGATGATTTCGATTTTAGAAGAAACTTTAGAACCACCCATGATAGCAGTGAACGGACGTTTGATGTCGTTCAATACTTTATCAACGGCTTTCACTTCTTTTTCCATCAGGTAACCGAACATCTTGTTGTTTACATCGAAATATTTAGCGATCAATGCTGTAGAAGCGTGTGCACGGTGAGCAGTACCAAATGCGTCGTTAACGTAGCAGTCAGCGTAAGAAGCCAATTTCTTGGTAAATTCTTTCTGGCTTTCTTTCACTGCTTTCTTGGCAGCAGCTTTTTCTTCGTCAGTTGCATCTTCAGCCAAACCTCTTGGTTTGCCTTCTTCTTCAGCGTAGAAGCGAAGATTTTCGAGCAACAGCACTTCTCCCGGTTGCAGAGCAGCAGCTTTTACAGCAGCTTCTTCGCCCATGCAGTCGTTAGCGAACTGAACTTCAACGCCCAGCAATTCAGACAGATGCTTGATGATATGTTTCAAAGAGAATTTATCGGCAACGCCTTTCGGACGGCCCAGGTGAGAGCCAATGATGATGCTTCCGCCGTCTGCCAGGATCTTCTTCAAAGTAGGAAGAGCTGCACGCATACGAGTGTCATCTGTAATGTTGAAGTTTTCGTCCAGGGGTACATTGAAGTCCACGCGAACAAATGCCTTTTTACCGGCAAAATTGAATTTGTCAATTGTCTGCATAATACTCTATTTTTATTTAAAAGTGTTTTTAAAATTCTTCTTTTAGAACGACCGCAAAGTTACTATTTATTTCGGTTCCTTGCTATTAAATCGTTATTTATTCTTGGCTTTTGGTTCCTCTTTTGTAACTTTATAGGTGTTACAGAAATATTTGCACATCATTTGCAAACCACAGGTGTCACATTTGGGAGTGCGTGCCTGACAAACATAACGACCATGCAGAATGAGCCAATGGTGGGCAATCGGTATTAGTTTTTCCGGAATATTCTTCACCAATTCTTTTTCCACACTGAACGGGGTAGTGCAACTATCCGGCACCAGTCCGATGCGATGGCTGACACGGAATACGTGTGTATCTACCGCCATGGCAGCTTTATTAAACACAACCGACTGGATGACATTGGCTGTTTTTCTTCCTACACCGGGTAGCTTTACTAAGTCTTCCAGATTGTCGGGCACCTGACTGTTGAAGTCATTCACCAGCATCTTTGCCATACCAACCAGATGTTTGGCTTTGTTGTTCGGATAGGATACGCTTCGTATATATTCGAAAATAACTTCCGGCGTAGTGGCTGCCAGCGCTTCCGGAGTCGGAAAATCTTTATACAAAGGGGGAGTGATCATATTCACCCGTTTGTCCGTACATTGTGCAGAAAGAATAACAGCGATCAGCAACTCATACGGATTGTTGTAATGCAGTTCGGTCTCGGCTACAGGTACATTGTCCTGAAACCAGGCGATTACTTTCTCATAACGTTCTTTCTTTCTCATCGTAGCTTGTTTTTATGGTAATGAGGCGTCACTTTTAGTTTGAAATAGAGGGCGGAAACTACCGTCAGGCAGGCTCCGAAAAGATAAGCCTTATCAAATGTACTAATTTCTGCGATATATCCACCGGTCAGCATACCGATACCGATTCCTACGTCCCAAGAGGTAAGATAAGTGGAAGTGGCTGTTCCCCGCTGGTTATTGGGGGCAAGGTTGACAAACAACGTATTAAATGCCGGAAACATGATTCCAAATCCGACCCCCATCAACAATGCGATACCAAAAAACAGGATATTGCAAACAGTATCATTCCATTGAATCAGATACACACAGGCTGAAAGCAGGAAGAAACTGCAAACAACCAGATATAATCCGGCTATTATTACTTGTGTTATCTTTCCGCGATCCACCAGCTTCCCCGAAAAGATGCGGGAGATTGCCATGCCGACAGCCATAAAGGTAAAGAAGAATCCGGTTTGCGTGTTCAATCCTATTTGGCGGGCATACATGGCGACATAGTTGGTTGTCATTCCGTAAGGGATGGAAAGTAACAATAGGCTAAATCCGGCTGGCAGTCCTTTCATCAAAATAAAACGGTCGAGTGAAATCGGTTCCCGTTTCACAGGAGGTTTATAGGGCGTTTTCACCAGACTGGCACATAGAAAACCCAAAATGCAGGAACCGAATGCGTAACAGAAGATCGTAGCAAAAGAGACTCCTGCATCGTGCAGAAACAGTCCGAACATCGGCCCGATGGACATAGCTGTATTGTTGGTAAGCCCGTAATAGCCTAAACCTTCTCCACGGCGGGAAGATGGCATAATGTCTATCACTACCGTGTTTCCTCCTACTGTAACCATTCCGAAAGAGATGCCATGAATGATTCGGAATATAATAAATAAGGTAAGGGAGCCGGCTATCAGGTATCCCCCGAACATCATCATAAAGATGAAGTAAGCAAACAGATAAAGAGGTTTGCGGGCAAACGTGTCGAGCAGATAACCGGAAAATGGACGGATGCAGAGAGCGGCTACCGTATAGCAGGAAAGTACAATGCCAATAGTGGAATTTCCAGTTTGGAAGAATTCGGATAAATAGAACGGCAAAACAGGAATCAACAACCAAAAGCCGAAGTAGAGCAGGAAGTTGGCTGCCAAGATGAAACAATAACTGGGAGTAATGAGTCTATCCTTTGCCATGGGAATTATTTACGATTAGACGATTTACTATTTACGATTGGGAGTGCCCATTCGGATAGTGAATATATAGAGTGATTGAAAATTTACGATTTACGAGAGACGCTACCATCAATCGTAAATCGTAAATTGTCCAATCGTAAATTAATATGCCGCTTCGAATTCTTTCAGGAAGCGAGTATCATTTTCAGAGAACATACGGAGGTCTTTCACCTGATATTTCAGGTTTGTGATACGCTCGATACCCATACCGAGAGCATAACCGCTGTATACTTTGCTGTCTATACCGTTAGATTCAAGTACGTTCGGGTCTACCATACCGCAACCGAGGATTTCTACCCAGCCGGTGTGTTTACAGAACGGACAACCTTTACCGCCGCAGATATTACAGCTGATGTCCATTTCCGCACTAGGTTCAGTGAACGGGAAGTAAGACGGACGCAGACGAATCTTTGTATCAGCGCCGAACATTTCTTTAGCGAAAAGCAACAATACTTGTTTCAAGTCGGTGAACGATACGTTTTTGTCTACATACAACGCTTCTACCTGATGGAAGAAACAGTGTGCGCGATAGCTGATTGCTTCGTTACGATACACACGTCCCGGGCAGATGATGCGGATAGGAGGTTGTGAAGTTTCCATCACACGGGTCTGTACGGAAGAAGTATGCGTACGCAATACTACGTCCGGGTGAGCTTCAATAAAGAAAGTGTCCTGCATATCGCGTGCCGGATGATCTTCGGCAAAGTTCAGTGCCGAGAATACATGCCAGTCATCTTCAATTTCCGGACCTTCGGCGATGCTGAATCCCAGGCGGGCAAAGATATCGATGATTTCGTTCTTTACAATGGTGAGCGGGTGGCGTGTACCAAGTTCCACGGGATAAGCCGAACGCGTTAAATCCAATCCGTCACAATCATTGTCCTGACTTTCAAACAATTCTTTCAGCGCGTTGATTTTGTCCTGCGCTTTTGTTTTCAGTTCATTCAGTCTCATGCCGACTTCTTTTTTCTGATCGGCAGCTACATTACGGAAATCTGCCATTAAGTCGTTAATGGCTCCCTTCTTACTTAGGTATTTGATGCGGAGAGCTTCGAGTTCTTCGGCATTGGAGGCGTGTAAGGCTTCCACCTCTTTCAGAAGTTGTTCAATCTTAGCTATCATATTTTCGATGTATTGTTATTCAGTTTCTTAGTAAAAACCGTGCAAAGATATAATTTTATCACGAACCATCGAAATAATTTGTATCTTTGTTGCCGATATGTACCGAAAATCCGGCAACTTATGAAAAAGATTGTTTTCTGTCTTCTGCTTTTAACCTTTTCTTTTCGCCTGGCGGCCCAGATTGACTATTTGGAGCCGGTGAAAACTTTTTCTTCTTATACAGGCGAGTTAGGCGAATATTACCGTAGTGTGTTTTCTTTACTTAATACAGGCTTCCAGAAACAGCCATACGCGCGTTTCGCAGCTATTCCTTCCTTTTCGCCGGTGTATGCAATGTCGGTAGAAAGGAAAAACGGGCGTTATACGCTGATTTCGAATACACTATCCCGTACCTATTGGCAAGCGGAGAAGGGGACAGTGACGGTGGATACTAAATCGGTTGTCATCAGTGCTTCCCTGTATCAGTCTTTAGGGGCCATCTTTCGTTTGGTGACAGAGCAGGTGCAGGATCTGGATGGTTCTACGGCTGGTTTAGATGGAATTGTCTATTACTTTTCTTCTACGGACGCAAAAGGCAAAGAACGGATGGGACGAAAATGGTCGCCGGAAAAAGGAACGTTGATGGAACGTCTTGTATTGGTTTGTCAGTCGGCATATATGTTATCCCGGGGAGAGAATATTTTGGAACAGACATTGGCGGAAGAGGCTGCTTCTCTATTGAAAGCATTGCAACAGCGTAGTAAGGAAGAACCGGATGCTTATAAACAACCGATGTATGTTGGAATTTATCCGGTAGGTCCCCGTGCAAAGACGCTTTCCGGAAGGCAGGTGGAAGAACCTGCTCATTTCTCTGCGATGAGTCCGGAAGAATATATTGCCAATGAAATGGTTTATCCGGCAGGACTTTTAGAGAAGAATGTTTCGGGTTATGCTTTATGTGAGTTTACTATTGATAAGGAAGGGGTTATCCTTCGTCCTCATATTCTACGTTCCACTCATCCGGAATTTGCAGAGGAGGCTCTCCGCATTGTTAAAGGGATGCCGAAATGGTCCCCTACATTGGCGGGAGGAAAGCCGGCGGATAGTAATTATACTCTTTATATTCCTTTCCGTCCGCAACTTTATCGGAATAAATAAGCAACTTTGCATCCAAAGTCCGATTAATAAAAAAGAGATATTGCATTTATAACTTGAACTTAGGCAGCCTCTCTCTAATAAATAAAAAAATAAATTTGCTGTCATCTGTCACAGATTGCAACTTAACTGTTTGATTATGAAAAGTAAATGGCGTGACAGCAACGTGGTGACAGCACTGTGACGGCAATAGTGCTGTCACTGCAAAGCCAAGGAGAAATAAACGCACTACAAAGGTGTGATAGAGGTGCATACCCGAATCAAGTAAAAATCACAGATGAAGTTTCATTGCCTAAATAGTATTAACTACAGGCAGATAGGCTATTCTATTTATTACCCTTGTACTTACGGGGTGGGATCTGCCTTGTGACTGATAGTTTCAAGCCTTGAAACTATTTGTTCTGCGGCTTGAAACTATAGTTTCGTAGGCTTGAAACTTTTGTTTCTCTTGCTTAGAACTATTAGTTTCTTACTGATGAAACTATAGTTTCTCACCGATGGAACTGTAGTTTCTCGCCGATGAAACAACCTTTACTCTATAATAGCCTGATTATGTTGGAGTACATTTGTAAGCACTCATTGTATGGCTCTTGTTTATCCTATCAGTCAGTTTTACCTTTGCACAGAACTTAAAATTTTATTCTTATGGACTCTACTGATTGTTTTTTAGAGATTCTTTCTGCTTATCAGTCATCCGACAGTGGTTGCCAAGTCTCTCTTTTGGAGTATTGCCATCGTTTTGGCGTTGATTATTATAAATTCCTTGGCTGGTATCGTCATTACAAGTGTCAATTAACTAACCCCACTTCCCCTTCCGGTATGCAGCTGACTCCTATTCATGTGAACGGTTCCCCCTCCGGTCATTCACGTTGTACATTATCTCCCAAATCTGTCAAATCGGACAACTTTGAGATTGTTTCGTTTCGTCTAAAACTGGGCAACGGAGTTGAGATCCGAAAATGTAACACTAATCTTGAGAGCATAACAGCTCTGCTTCAAAACCTGGGAACATTATGTTAGGGCTGAATCCCAGCATGCGCTTCTACCTGTGCGAAGGTCCGGTAGATATGCGAAAAGGTATTTTCACCCTTGCCGAACTGGTACGCAAGATTATGGGCAAAGAGCCCTCCACAGGGGACATTTTCATCTTTTTGAGTAAGGACCGGCGGAACATCAAAATCCTTCATCATGATACAGGGGGATACGTGCTTTATTGGAAGAAGCTGGACAAAGACCGTTTCCTCCTGCCTGTTTTCTGCAAGGCCAGTCATCGTTATGAAATCGGTTGGGAGAAACTCGTGGTTCTGCTCCAGGGTACTGTCCGCAAAGAATTACTCGTAGGGTAGTACGAGGTTACAGAAGAATCGATTGTATGCGGTTATATATCTGACTATCAATATATTAATATATTAAAAGTCTTGCATAAGTCAGTTTTTTTTTGTATATTTGCGACATGGAAGACAAGGAAACGATCAACATATTAATCGCCCAGCTACTGTCAAAGGATGATGAGATCCTGCGGCTTCGAAACCTGCTTGACGACTTGCAGCGTGAACAGCAGTCGGGTAATATGCAGATCCTGTCTAAACTTGACAGGGCACTTGAGGAACTGAAAAGCATGAGACATGACAACAAGGCGCTTTCCAACCGTCTTTCTCGGACCCTTGAGGCCAAGTCAGCCGCAGAAGAGAAAATACAGGAGCTTTCCAGTGCCCTTGAAGCGCTCGAGAATACGCGTGCTGATGAGCTTTATGAGATTGCCAGACAGAAACGGCAGTTATACGGGCGTAAATCCGAGAAGAAATCTTCCTTGTCCGCAACGAAGCAAAAAGACCTCAAAGAGGATAAGGATGATTTTGACGGCTCCGCTCCTTCGGCTCCGGTTGAAGACTTGGAGCAGAAAGCTGCGGAATCAGCCTCTTCTGAGGCCGCTCCCCGGCCTGAATCCCCTTCCTGCCGTAAGGATTATGGCAAGCAGTCCACCGGTGCGGAGAATGTGGTGGTACATTACTGTGATGAATCGGATATCCCTTCGGGTGCACGCAAGATAGGCATGCGTGAATGGATTCAATACTCGATTCAACATCAAGTGGTCAAACATGTATTCAAACTTGTACGGCTGGTGGATACACAGGGAAACATCTCAAACTATTATCAGCCTACAGACAAAAATGATACCCGCAGACCGTTTGAGAACGTCCTTGAAGGATATCCTGTGGATTTTGAACTGATGGCCCGCATTTTGGTTGACAAATACCAGTACGGTTTGTCTCTTGAACGGGTCGTAGACCGTCTCAAGGATGCCGGTGCACGTTTCAACACCTCTACCGTTTTGGCCTGGATAAAGAGGCACATGAAGGAGTTGTGCAAGCTTGAGGAACCTTTCCGGCAGTTGCTTCTCACACCCGGAAGCATGCTGTTCAGTGATGAGACTACCGAACAAGTCAGAGTGTACAATCAGCAGAAGGGTAAGTATGAATACCGTAAACAATACATTTGGGGAATAAAGAATCCCGACCGGAAAATAGCTTATTATCTGTATGACAACGGCAGCCGTAGCATGAAGGTCGCCCAAAAGTTCTTCGCAGGCTTCCGGGGAAGTGTCACCACCGACGGCTACAATGTCTATAAAATGTTTGAACGGGAAGATTCCTCAATAACACGGTACGGATGTATGGCACACGTCAGGCGAAAGTTTGTCGATGCATTACAGACCGACCATCGGTCTGCAGATATAATCAACCTGATATCAAACCTATACTGGGTGGAGGCGGATTGCAGAATTAATCTTCTCTCCGAAGATGAACGCAGGATGGAACGTCAGAAGAGGGCAATTCCTATATTGGCAGAAATATGGCAGATGATAAAACCCGTTTTTGATCAAACACGCGGGGATACAGCCAACCTTTTTCTAAAAGCGGTCAGATATGCTGTCAATGAATGGGAAGCAGTATCACGCTATGTGCAAAATGGAAAGGCGGAAATTGATAATAATACGGCCGAGAGGATGATGAAGCCCATTTGTATGGGAAGAAAGAATTATCTGTTTTGCGGATCGGAACTAGGGGCAAAGAATGCTTCTATGTTATACTCAATTATTGAAACATGTAAGATGAATGGATTAAGGCCGGTGAAATATATAGCGGAAATTTTAACTAAATTAACGGCAGGAGAAACAAATTACATGTCACTATTACCTATCAACAATAATAAAGAATACTAATTATTGGATAAAGAGATGCTATATACTCCACTACAGAGTATAGAAAAAGGGACAGCCATACAATGAGTGCTTACAGTACATTTGATAGTATAATAACATGATTGATTTCTTCAAAAATCATTAAAACAGAAAACTTTTCTTCGTTTGTATTGTCTTATAGCCATAAACTTTTAAAACGAGAACTTATGGATGATATGATTAACAGGCATGATTCGATAGCCGAAGAAAATATCGAACCGAATGGCCGTCCGGCCAAGGACCAGTTTGAAGAATGGAGCGGTGAGGTTGCCGACCGTGCCGATGATGTATTCAAGAATGACAAGAAAGACGGTCCTATTAAAGACCGCGAGAAACGTATAAAAGAAATGGACGAAGTGATAAAAAAGGACCTTGAGTAAAGGTCCTTTTCTTTTTTTCTTTAGTTTGCCGGAGTAACGATAGGTTCTTTGATAAAAATACTCCCTATCTCAATTGTTTTGTCATCAAATACATCTAGTCTAATATTTATCGATTCCTTTTCGGAAAGACTTATGAATTTTCCTTGAATATAATACTTCTGATTATCAATAAGATTGGAGGCTTCTTCCTCATCTAAAGCCGTTATAATTCTGAAAGAAATATTATACTTTCCGGTTTTTTGAAGGCTGCTACAGGTAAAGGATATAAGATATTTATATCCTTTATTATCGGTACTTTTAACTTTATCCATAGAAGCGAATTTGACTGCTATATCAGAAAGGAAATCAGGGTTATTCTCAAGTTCCTTTTCTAACAAAGAACGCAATTCTTTTCCTGCTTTTTTTCTTTGGATGTCATTGTTGAAACAATTAGGATGTCTAGATATATATGCGTCTAAAAAAGCATTTATTTTTTCTCCATCAGCGTTCCCTTCTTCTAGCATTGCGTTTACTGCTGCTATGCTATCATTGAGGCGTATATCATAGTCTGCATTGTTTGATTGTGTTGTTTTTGAAGACTTGTTTCCGTAGCAGGAAATTAAGCATGGGATGATTAGAAGAATAGTGGCAAATTTTGTGATGTTCATGTCCAGTACACTATTAAAGTTCAAAGTTGGGAGAGAAAAAAGTGGAGCGTATCGGACTCGAACCGATCACCTTAACACTGCCAGTGTTACGCTCTAGCCAGATGAGCTAACGCCCCTTTTTTGTCTTATATGATAACGTTTGTAAACGAATCCTTTTTTGTTGCCGCAAATATAATGCATTATTCTGAAATAATTGCTATGTTTGCGGTAAATAATAGTATGAAATTAAGATATGCTGATTTATAATACAACTTTTCAAGTGGACGATGACGTTCACGACAATTTCATGATTTGGATAAAAGAGAGTTATATCCCTGAAGTACAGAAACACGGTGCGTTGAAGGCACCGCGTATTTGCCGGATATTGAGTCATCGGGAAGAAGGAAGTGCGTATTCTTTGCAATGGGAGGTAGAAAGCAGTGGGTTATTACATCGCTGGCATTTGGAACAGGGGGTGCGACTGAATGACGAACTGGTAAAAATATTTAAAGATAAAGTGATCGGATTTCCGACCTTGATGGAGGTGATAGAGTGATTCAACCGGTAAAAGAAAAGATAATCCTGGGGATTGACCCCGGTACGACAATCATGGGATACGGGGTTCTAAGGGTGAGGGGAACCAAGCCCGAAATGATTGCGATGGGGATTATCGACTTACGTAAATTTGCCAATCACTATCTGAAACTTCGTCATATCCATGAACGGGTATTGAGTATTATTGAAAGTTATCTACCGGATGAGTTGGCTATTGAAGCACCTTTCTTCGGAAAAAATGTGCAATCGATGTTGAAGTTAGGTCGTGCACAAGGGGTAGCAATGGCAGTAGCGTTGAGCCGGGATATTCCAATCACCGAATATGCCCCTTTGAAGATAAAAATGGCTATCACCGGAAACGGGCAGGCATCAAAAGAACAAGTGGCGGATATGCTGCAAAGGATGCTACGGTTCTCAAAAGATGATATGCCTACTTTTATGGATGCAACAGATGGTTTGGCAGCGGCTTATTGTCATTTCCTGCAAATGGGGCGACCGGCAATGGAAAAAGGGTATAGTAGTTGGAAGGATTTTATAGCGAAGAATCCGGATAAGGTGAAATAAAGCATTTAATTTTATGGGGGGATAGATATGGTGTGTAGCATAGGGGGAGGTTTAGAATGAAGATAGGAAATAATTATTTAGCGATATTGGGTGTGACTACAGTGACAACAGTGATGAGTTGTTCCCCAACGAAGAAGGAATATACTTCTTTTGAATTATATCCGGTTCGTACGGGAAGCCTTACAGAGATGGAATATACGCCGTTGGCAACCAAATTTTTCCTTTGGTCACCAACAGCAGAAGAGGTGCGCCTGATGCTTTATGATGCCGGAGAAGGCGGACATGCTTACGAAACAGTAAAGATGGAACTCGGTGAGAATGGAACCTGGACGACATCCGTAGATAAGGATCTGCTCGGCAAATACTATGCTTTCAATGTAAAAATCAACGATAAATGGCAGGGCGACACGCCGGGGATTAATGCTCACGCTGTAGGAGTGAACGGAAAGCGTGCAGCTATCATCGACTGGAAGACTACCAATCCGGAGGGGTGGGAGAATGACCGACGTCCTTCTCTGAAATCTCCTGCTGATATGATTATCTATGAAATGCATCATCGTGACTTCTCTGTCGACTCTACTTCGGGAATAAAAAATAAGGGCAAATACCTTGCACTGACTGAACATGGGACGGTGAATTCCGGCAATCAACCAACAGGTATCGACCATCTGGTAGAGCTGGGAGTGACACACGTGCATCTTCTTCCTTCTTCTGATTATGCTTCTATCGACGAAACAAAATTAGATGAAAATCACTATAACTGGGGATATGATCCGGCGAATTATAATGTACCGGATGGTTCTTATTCAACTGATCCTTATCAGCCTGCTGTTCGCGTGAAAGAGTTCAAACAGATGGTACAAGCGTTGCATAGAGCTGGAATACGCGTGATAATGGATGTGGTTTACAATCACACTTTTAATACACTTGAAAGTAATTTTGAACGTACCGTTCCCGGCTATTTTTACCGTCAGAAAGAGGATGGCACATTGGCAAATGGTTCAGGGTGTGGCAATGAAACAGCAAGTGAACGGTCTATGATGCGTAAGTTCATGATAGAGTCTGTTCTTTATTGGATAAAAGAATATCATATTGACGGCTTCCGCTTTGACTTGATGGGGGTGCATGATATTGAAACAATGAACGAGATTCGAAAGGCTGTCAACAAAGTCGATCCTACTATTTGTATCTATGGAGAAGGTTGGGCGGCTGAAGCTCCTCAATATCCGGCAGATTCATTGGCGATGAAAGGGAATATTTCCCAGATGCCTGGAATTGCGGTATTCTCGGACGAATTACGTGACGGGCTTTGCGGTCCTGTATGGGAGAAGGACAAAGGAGCTTTCCTTGCCGGAGTGCCGGGGGGAGAAATGAGCGTAAAATTCGGAATTGTTGGAGCTATTAAGCATCCGCAAGTACGCTGTGATTCCGTAAATTATAGTCAGAAGCCGTGGGCGGAACAGCCTACCCAGATGGTTAGCTATGTTTCCTGTCATGATGGTTTGTGTCTTGTAGACCGATTGAAGGCAAGCATGCCGGGAGCTACTCCCGAACAGTTGGTTCGACTTGATAAGCTGGCACAAACGGTAGTCTTAACTTCACAGGGAATTCCTTTTATCTATGCAGGTGAAGAAGTGATGCGTGATAAACAAGGGATAGACAATAGTTATAAGAGTCCGGATGCCATCAATGCCATTGACTGGAGACGCAAAACGACAAACGGAGATATTTTCACGTACTATAAACGACTCATTGATCTTCGTAAGTCTCATCCGGCTTTCCGTATGGGAAATGCAGAAATGGTCCGGAAGCATCTGGAGTTCCTTCCGGTTGAAGGGCAAAACCTGATTGCGTTTCGCCTCAAAGAGCATGCGAATGGAGATAGCTGGGAAGATATTATCGTAGCCTTTAATTCCCGTACGACTCCTGCACGATTGGAAATTCCTGTTGGTAAATATACGGTAGTATGTAAAGATGGAGTGATAGATGTGCGTGGATTGGGTACGCAAACCGGACCGGAGGTGATTGTTCCCGGTCAGTCTGCGTTGATTATGTACAAGTAGTTTTTTTCTGTTTACTACAATTCCGAGATACTCAAGTTTTTTCATGCAGTAGACTGGCTGCCTGTTTCAGTCTGATGGAACAAATGAAATCATGTGCCGGCTGGTTAGTCGGCACTTTTTATTTATGGCATATATAACAACTCAACGTTGGTTGCCGGCATTTCTATCATCTTTAAATAGATAGAATGAATAACAATAACTACTGTAATCCGTTCTTTCTAAATCCTTCATTTTCCTCCTATTCATCGGCAATCTCAATTTGGATGTAACATTACAACAGGTATTTGTAACATACGTAAACGATGATGTAACAAGCGAGTAATGATTTGAATCAAAAATTCTGGGTCAGCGGAGAGAAACTTCCTAAGTTTGCAAAGTGGAATTCAGAACGGATTGTTTCTCTTTCCGGATTACTATGAAATAAAGACATAAAAGAAAAGATAGATAATGAATAAGTATTGGTTTTATAAGGTTGGGTTAGTAGTTGTGTTCCTTTGCTTCGCTCTGTTGGGTGAAGCAAAGGTTAAACTTCCCGCTCTTGTTTCCGACGGAATGGTGCTTCAACGTGGGGAGCCTGTCAATATTTGGGGAACGGCTGATCCTGATGAAACTGTTAGTATAACTTTTCAAAAAAAGAAATATAAGACCGTTGCCGATGCGCAAGGCAACTGGAAAGTGATCTTGCCTGCCTTGAAAGCTGGTGGTCCTTACACGATGATTATTAATGATATAGAGTTGAAGGATATTCTTGTGGGTGACGTTTGGGTATGTTCCGGTCAGTCGAATATGGAATTACCTGTTTCACGGGTTACAGACCGTTTTCGGGATGAAATATCTGCGGACAATGATTATCCGATGGTACGTTATATAAAAACTCCTCTATTGTATAACTTTCATGCCCCGCAGACAGATATTCCGGGAATCTTCTGGAAGGCTATGACTCCTGAAAATGTGATGTCTTTCTCTGCTTTGGTTTATTTCTTTGCTAAAGATTACTTTCAGAAAACAAAGGTTCCGGTAGGAATCATAAACTCCAGTGTCGGAGGTTCACCGATAGAAGCGTGGATCAGTGAGGAAGGTTTGAAACCTTTTCCTTATTATCTGAACGAAAAACGTATCTACGAATCAGATGACTTGGTAGAATCAATGAAAAAAGAAGAGAGCAAGAAAAGCCGTGCCTGGAATGTAGCACTGTATCAGGGAGATAAAGGAATGCATGAAACCATCCCTTGGTATGCTGCCGGCTATGATGACAGTGATTGGACACCGACTGATTTGTTTGCTTCCGGTTGGGCTACTAACGGATTGAATACAATCAATGGTTCCCATTGGTTCCGTAGAGATTTTCAAGTGTCCGGGCAACAAGCGGGAGAGAAGGCAACTCTTCGCCTGGGATGCATCGTAGATGCAGACTCCGTCTATGTAAATGGTACGTTTGTGGGAACTGTTTCTTATCAATATCCACCACGTATCTATACCATTCCCGCCGGATTGTTGAAAGCTGGAAAAAACACGATAACCATACGTCTTTTCAGTTATGGCGGTTTCCCTCATTTTGTAAAAGAGAAACCCTATAAGATACTTTTCGGAAAAGGCCAGCCGGAAAAAGGAGAATCGGAGATTAGTCTCGAAGGTAATTGGAAATATCGTCTCGGCGCTCCCATGCCTGTTGCTCCGGGACAGACTGCTTTCCATTATAAACCCGTAGGACTTTATAATGCTATGATTGCCCCATTGCTGAATTATACGGTATCTGGTATTATCTGGTATCAGGGTGAATCGAATGTGTCTCGCAGAAATGAGTATAAAGACCTGTTGACGGCGATGATTGCGGATTGGAGACAGCATTGGAACCGACCTGATATGCCTTTCTATGTGATTGAACTGGCGGATTTCCTCTCACCCGAAGATAAAGGAGGGCGTGCTGCTTGGGCAGAATTCCGGAAAGTGCAGGCAGAAGTAGCCAATACAAATAAAAATGTCACTCTAATTAAAAACGGTGATTTAGGAGAATGGAATGATATCCATCCATTGGATAAAAAGACGTTGGGACAGCGTGTTTCCCAAGCAGTCTTTCAACAAAGAGTCAAATAAATTAAAAAAGAGATTAGTACCATGAAAACACAGACTCAAAAAGTGTCGATGGCCGAGAAAATCGGTTATAGCTTGGGTGACGGTTCGGCGAACCTGATTTTCCAGATGATGATGATGTTCCAACTCTTCTTCTATACAGATGTGTTTGGAATCAAAGCAACAGCAGCAGGTATGATATTGCTGGTCGCACGTATTTTCGATGCGTTTGTCGATCCGGTGGTAGGTATCCTGTCCGACAGAACTAATACCCGCTGGGGTAAATATCGTCCCTGGTTGTTGTGGACAGCTATTCCTTTTGCCGTATTCTTCATTCTGGCATTTACGACACCCGATTTGAGTGAGCGTGGGAAGATTATTTATGCAGGTATCACTTATACCTTATTAATGTCTATTTACTCCTTCAATAATACCCCGTATGCCTCTTTGGGCGGTGTGATGACAAGTGACATCAAAGAACGTACCAGTATCTCGTCCGTCCGTTTTGTGACAGCTACAATCGCCACTTTTGTTGTGCAGGGGCTTACTTTGCCGTTAGTCTCCAAGTTCGGGCAAGGAGACGATCAACGTGGATGGTTCCTGACAATTACCCTGTTTGCCATCATCGGAGTTGTTCTTTTAGTAATCACATTCTTCTCTGCTAAAGAGCGTATCACGCCTCCCGTAGGTCAGAAAACTTCCGTGAAACAGGATTTTAAAGATATCGTAAGTAGCCGTCCATGGAAAGCGATGTTTATCCTAACCCTCTTTTTGTTTACGACATTGGCTATGTGGGGCAGCAGTATGTCTTACTACTTTAATTATTTCGTAGATAAAACAGCCCTTTTTGATTTCTTGCAAAATTTTGGATTAGTACGGATAGAAGGAGAAACTTATGGTATGTGGCACACTTTCCTTGATGCTTTCGGACTGATTGCGCAGCCCGATCATAGTAATGTGTTTGCTGTAGGTTTCAGTTTGTTCAATATGATTGGGCAGGTTATCACTTTGGCGGGTGTAATATTGCTTTCCGGATTTCTTTCCAATATCTTTGGCAAGCGGAATGTATTTTTGATCTGCTTGGCACTGACAGCCTTTTTTACAGCCCTGTTTTTTGTGGTAGATTCGACAAGCATAAGTACGATCTTTATTATTAACTGTTTGAAGAGTTTGGCATACGCACCTACTATTCCATTGCTTTGGGCAATGATGGGAGATGTTGCCGATCATTCCGAATGGGTGAACCATCGTCGTGCGACAGGATTTGTATTTGCAGGTGTAGTCTTTGCCTTGAAAGCCGGACTAGGTATAGGGGGAGCTATTTGCGGTGCGATTGTTGATTCGTTCGGTTTTGTATCTAACACAGTACAGACAGAAAATGCTATTTTCGGTATCCGTTTGACATCTAGCGTGATTCCTGCTATCACTTTCTTTGTAGGAGTAATTGCTTTGTTCTTTTATCCTATTTCTAAAAAGTTGAATGAGCATATTCAGGACGATTTGGCAAAACGCCGTCTGGAAAACAATTGATTAATAACTATAACTAATAGATAGACTATATGAAGACTTCGACAAGAACAACCGCAGTTTCTTTGTTGGCTGCTGTAGCCCTGATAACTAGTACTTCGGTAGCTTTTGCACAAGAAACAAAGACTTTGAAAGAAGCTTTGAAGGATAAATTCCTGATAGGAACAGCAGTGAATACACGACAAGCATCCGGTCAGGATAAGGCAGGAGTGCGCGTAATTCAGGAACAATTTAATGCTATTGTAGCAGAGAATTGTATGAAGAGTCAGGAAATGCATCCGAAGGAGAACCGTTATAATTTCACACAGGCAGATGAATTTGTTGCTTTTGGAGAGAAAAATCATTTGGCAATCACAGGACATACGTTGATTTGGCATTCGCAGCTTTCTCCCTGGTTCTGCGTGGATGAGAATGGCAAAAATGTGTCTCCGGAAGTATTGAAGAAACGGATGAAAGATCATATCACCACTATTGTGAAGCGTTACAAAGGCCGTATTAAAGGTTGGGATGTGGTGAATGAAGCGATTGAAGATAATGGTGCATATCGTAAGACTAAGTTTTATGAAATTCTAGGTGAAGAATATATCCCATTGGCTTTTCAATATGCACACGAGGCCGATCCGGATGCAGAGCTTTATTATAACGATTATTCAATGGCTCAACCGGGCAGAAGAGCTGCAGTTGTGAAGATGGTGAAAGACTTGAAGAAACGTGGTATCCGTATTGATGCGGTGGGGATGCAAGGACACATCGGCATGGACTATCCGAAAATCAGCGAGTTTGAAGAAAGTATGCTTGCCTTTGCCGGAGCGGGAGTGAAGGTAATGATAACAGAATTGGATCTGACTGTATTGCCATCACCCGACCCCAAGGTTGGTGCGGAAGTCTCGGCATCTTTTGAATATAAAAAAGAGATGAATCCTTATTCGGACGGATTACCGGAAGAAGTATCAAAAGCATGGACAGAGAGAATGAATGACTTCTTCCGTCTGTTCCTAAAACATCAGGATATCATAACAAGAGTTACTGTTTGGGGAGTAGCCGATCAGGATTCGTGGCGTAACGACTGGCCGATGAGAGGACGTACGGATTATCCATTGCTTTTCGACCGTAATCATCAGCCGAAGCCGGTAGTTGATTTGATTATAAAAGAGGCTATGCAGAAATGATCATTTGGAGTTCACTTCACCACAGAGGACACGGAGGATACAGAGTTCTTCTCTCTCTTTCCGTAAGTAAAACAGAGCGATAAATATACGATTACGTGAGACTCTGTGTTACTCTATAGTGAATAAAAAGATTAAACCTCTGTGTCCTCCGTGTCCTCTGTGGTGAAATAGAAATTCCCATTTATAAAATTAATTTAGAACTGTTGCAATAAGAATAAAACCATGAAAACAGAAAAAAGATATTTAGTTCCCGGTGATTATATGGCTGATCCTGCCGTACATGTGTTTGATGGCAAACTTTACATTTATCCCTCGCATGATTGGGAGAGTGGTATTGCCGAAAATGATAATGGAGATCATTTCAATATGAAAGATTACCATGTGTATTCTATGGATGATGTAATGAATGGAAAGATTACTGACCACGGGGTTGTACTTTCTACAGGAGATATTCCTTGGGCGGGCCGTCAGCTTTGGGACTGTGATGTTGCTTTTAAAGACGGCAAATACTATATGTATTTTCCATTGAAAGACCAAAATGACATATTCCGTATCGGAGTAGCTGTGAGCGATAAACCATACGGACCTTTTGTTCCGGAAGCAAACCCGATGAAAGGAAGTTACAGCATTGATCCGGCTGTTTGGAATGATGGAGATGGTAATTATTATATGTATTTTGGCGGACTGTGGGGTGGACAGCTTCAACGTTACCGGAATAATAAAGCATTGGAATCAGCCATTTTACCCGAAGGAGAGGAAGAGGCCTTACCATCCCGTGTTGTTCGTTTGAGTGATGATATGATGGAGTTTGCGGAAGAACCGCGTCCGTTAGTCATTCTGGATGAAAATGGTAAACCTCTGACAGCAGGAGATACAGAACGTCGTTTCTTCGAAGCTTCCTGGGTACATAAGTATAATGGGAAATATTATTTCTCTTACTCTACAGGCGATACCCATCTACTTTGTTACGCGATAGGTGACAACCCATACGGACCATTTACTTATCAGGGAGTTATCCTGACTCCGGTAGTGGGATGGACTACTCATCATGCTATTGTTGAGTTCAAAGGAAAATGGTATCTGTTCCATCACGATTGCGTACCTTCCGAAGGGAAAACCTGGCTTCGCAGCTTAAAAGTCTGTGAACTGCAATACGATGCTGATGGAAAAATCATCACGATTGAAGGATTGGATGAATAGTCGCTAAATGATTATTTTGCGGAGTGCCCTGAAAGGGCTTAATTATATAGCGTAGGGCAACGCCCTA